>NZ_RMVK01000003.1:0-255485 GCF_003942875.1 Streptococcus oralis
AAAGTCCGGCTGAAGGGAACGGTCTTGAAAACCGTCAGGCGTGTAAAAGCGTGCGTGGGTTCGAATCCCACATCCTCCTTTTTATATTAACGCGGGATGGAGCAGCTCGGTAGCTCGTCGGGCTCATAACCCGAAGGTCGTAGGTTCAAATCCTGCTCCCGCAATTTGGCTCGGTAGCTCAGTTGGTAGAGCAATGGATTGAAGCTCCATGTGTCGGCGGTTCGATTCCGTCTCGCGCCATATTTTATTTTATTAAGCGGGTGTAGTTTAGTGGTAAAACTACAGCCTTCCAAGCTGTTGTCGCGAGTTCGATTCTCGTCACCCGCTTTGAACGAAAGTTCATACCAAGTTTTTGAACTTGGGCGCGTAGCTCAGGTGGTTAGAGCGCACGCCTGATAAGCGTGAGGTCGGTGGTTCGAGTCCACTCGTGCCCATTAATAGGAGAATTACTCAAGAGGCTGAAGAGGACGGTTTGCTAAATCGTTAGGTCGGGTAACCGGCGCGGGGGTTCGAATCCCCCATTCTCCGTACGTTAAGAGAGCTGTTAGGCTCTTTTTTTGTATGTAAATCCCCCTTCTAAATCATTAAAAGGGGGATTTGTTTATTACCAACCCGTTAGTGATATTTCTCCGCTATTTAGCCAGATAGTATGTTTATCTTCAAATTCGACTTGTAGTTGGCCGGATTCTGAGATTTCTTTTGCAAGACCTTTCTCAAATTTTCCGTCTAGCTGGAAAGTAACTTCTTTTCCAAGAACGATTGATCTTTCTTTATAGATATAAAGTAGCTCATCTGAATCCGTATTGTAGAAACAATTCCATATTTCGCTGATGAGCTCATTACGACTAATTGGTGCAGGTGGCATAAATAGGCTGCCTGCTTTTTCTTTTAGGTCTTCTGGGAAGTCTGCTATAGAAAAATTTATACCAAGTCCGATAATGACGTCTGTAACCAAGCATGTCTCAACTGATGTCATCGCTTCAGTGAGGATACCTGCTATCTTTTTATTTTTAAAGTAGATGTCATTTACCCATTTGATATCTACTTCTATCATAGTTAGGTTTTTAATGGCTTTGTAGACTGCAGCAGCTACAAGGAGAGTATAGGAAGGGAGTTTTTCATAAGGAAGATTGGGTTGAACATGCAGGGACATATAGATCCCCCCCTGAGATGGAGAATAGTAGCGGCGCTGAAAGCGGCCACGACCTGCTGTTTGACAGGTTGAAAGATAGAGTGTATTTCCTTTGTTTCCAGCTTCAATCCCTTCTTTTGCATCTGTTTGGGTTGATTTGGTCTCAGGTTTGTAGCGAATGGTTAAGTTGGTGTTCTCCTGAATCAAATCAGGCAATATCAGATCGCCTTGAATAAGCTTATAGCCTCTATTTTTGATACTGTCAATTTCTAGGCCTTCTTGTTGAAGACGTTGGATCGCTTTCCATATGGATGTACGGCTTAAATTCAGTTCTTCTCCGATTTTTTCTCCGCTAACATAATCGTTTTCTCTAGCTAATATTTGGTAGACTAGTTGGTGTGATTTCATTGATTTTCCTTTCTAGCTAAGAGGGAGTGAGAGTATTCTTTTCGAGTTTGACTAGGTGTTTTATGAAAAAACTGTTTGTAGGCTTTTGAGAAATGTAGTGGGTCTGAAAAACCTACAGAATATGCAATGACTTTGATCGTTTCATTTGTGTGTTCTAGTAACTGTTGAGCACGGTTCATTCGAACGAAAAGTAAATACTCTTTTGGAGAGAGTTGGTGAAATTCTTTAAACACACTAGTTAAGTAACTTCTATGAACCGATAGCTCTTTTGCTAAATCTTGAATGGTGAGCGATCGTGGATAGTGACTATCAATTAATTGTTTGCAGTCAAGATAGAGCTGGTGAGTTGATGAAATATTCTCTTTTTTCTGATTGGGAGCAATCGTTCCGAGATGAAACATTAGTTCATGGAGTTGTCCCATGATGTGGAGTTGAGCCAATTCATTAGATTTTGTAATCTGAGCAAAGCGGACAATATCTGAGATGAGTTTTGCAGTTGTCTGTGTATGACAGTTATTTGACTGGATGAGGTAGGATTGGTCAGAAATTTGAGATAGAGCAAAGTAGTCAGGTGCCCTCCCTCCAGTGATCCCCAACCAGTAGTAAGCCCAAGGATCCTGGCTATCTGCTTGATAGAATGTTAATTCATCTGGTTTTAGTAAAAAGAAATCTCCTGCCTTTAAATCAACAATTTTCCCCTTATAATGGAATTGACCTTTTCCTTTAGTAATATAATGTAGTACATAGGTATCTCGAATAGCTGGGCCAAAAGAGTAGTTAGGCCTGCATTCTTCATAACCGTAGAAGCTAAGAGAAAGATCAATTGTTCCAGTCTGGTATTCTGAAAAAACGAGCATGGGCCACCTCCTACCTAACATTTTACCATACTTTGTATACATTTCTCTATTTTAGAAAGCGCTTTTATGTGATAAAATTTTATCAAGAAATGGATGAGGTACAATTTATGGGAGTTCGAATAGAGAATAATCTATTTTACGTTGAGAGTAAAGGTTTAAGCTTGATTATTGAAAATAGGGATGGGTTCTTATTATTAAAACATTTAGGAAAGACTATTAAGAACTATAGAGGGGCTAATAGTGTTTACGAACGCGATCATGCTTTTTCTGGTAATCCCATAGCTACTAATCGAACCTTTAGTTTGGATACGCAACGTCAGATTTTTGGACAACATGGTTTGGGTGACTTTAGAAAACCAACTTTACAGATTCAACATGATGCAACTGAAGTAACAGACTTTCGATTTGTAGAAGCAAAGATTTTAAAAGGTCAGAATGGGCCAAAGGGTTTACCTTCTCCACATAGCATGGATGCTACAGAAACTCTTGCCTTGATTTTAGAAGATCCTAAGGCTCAACTTAGTCTGACTTTGTATTATACTGCTTTTAATAATGATGCGACAATTGCTAGCTACAGTAAATTAGAGAATAATAGTAATCAGGAAGTTGTCATTCATAAGGACTTTTCTTTTATGGCTGATTTTCCTGCTGCAGCTTACGAAATAGTAACTCTGCAGGGAGCTTATGCTCGTGAAAAGACTGTCCGACGTCAACAGGTAGAGCAAGGAATCTTTTCGATTAGTTCGAACCGTGGAGCTTCTGGGCATGCTCAAACACCAGCCCTTCTATTATGTGATCAAGGAGTTACAGAGGACACTGGGAATGTGTTTGCTCTGCAACTACTGTATAGTGGAAATTTCGAAGCTTTTGTCCAAAAGAATCAACTGAATGAAGTTCGGGTGGCTATTGGAATTAATCCAGAAAATTTTTCTTGGAAGTTAGATCCTGAGGAAAATTTTGAAACACCGTTAGCTTTTGTGACTTATTCAGATAAGGGATTAACTGGTATTAGTCATGAAAGTCAGAATTTTGTACTTAAGCACATTATGCCAAGTAAATTTTCTAAAAAAGAGCGTCCAATTCTTATCAATAACTGGGAAGCTACCTACTTTGACTTTCAGAGAGAAAAACTGTTAGAACTAGCTGATGAGGCTAAGAAAGTTGGAATAGAACTTTTTGTATTAGATGATGGGTGGTTTGGTAATCGCTTTGATGATAATCGTGCTTTAGGTGATTGGGTTGTGAATGAGAAAAAACTGGGTGGAAGCCTAGAAAGTCTGATTTCAGCGATCCATGAAAGAGATTTGCAGTTTGGGCTTTGGTTAGAACCTGAGATGATTTCTGTTGATAGCGACTTGTATCGTAAACATCCTGACTGGGCTATTCAGGTTCCAGGTTATGAGCATACTTACTCTCGAAATCAATTAGTACTTAATCTTGCCAATCCTCAGGTAGTAGAATATTTGAAAAATGTTTTAGATGAACTCCTCTCTCATCATAAAATTGACTACATCAAATGGGATATGAACCGCAATATCACTAATCTGGGGAATGGTTCAGTTTATCTGGAAACCCAGATGCAGTCTCATCAGTACATGCTGGGGCTTTACGAACTCGTTTCTTATCTGACAGAGAAACATAGTCATATTCTCTTTGAGTCCTGCTCTGGTGGCGGTGGCAGAAATGATCTTGGTATGATGCGTTATTTCCCACAAGTCTGGGCTAGTGATAATACTGATGCAATTGCACGTTTACCAATTCAATACGGTTCATCCTATCTCTATCCAACCATTTCTATGGGGGCTCATGTGTCAGCAGTACCAAATCATCAGATGGGACGAATGACACAATTGGAAACTCGCGGTCATGTGGCAATGATGGGAAATCTGGGCTATGAGCTTGATTTGACAAGTTTATCAGATGAAGAGAAGGCTGAGATTGCTAATCAGGTGAACTTGTATAAAGAATTGCGACCAGTAGTCCAGTTGGGAAACCAGTATAGGTTAATCAATCCCGATGCTGAATCCAATGAAGCAGCAGTTCAATTTAACTATGAAGATCAAACGATTGTAACCTATGTCCGAGTCTTATCAGTTGTGGAAACAATGGAAACCACCTTGAAACTGAAAGACTTAGAAGTGGAAGGGCTTTATGAGCTGGAAGGGACAAACATTGTTTACTCGGGTGCAGAGCTCATGTATGCAGGTTTAACTGTTACCCTATCACCAGGAGATTTTTTGAGTAGACAGTATAAATTCAAAAGACTATAATAAAAGCGTATAAATTTATCAAGGAGGCATTCCAATGAAATGGTATAAGAAAGCAGGTTTTCTTTTAGTAGCTGGGGCAAGTTTACTAGGCCTAGTGGCTTGTGGTCAGAACAATCAATCAACTGATGGCAAGGTAACGATTGAGTTTTTTAACCAGAAGACCGAGATGGCAGATACCTTGCAAAAGATAGTGGATGATTTTGAGAAGGAACACCCTAATATTGATGTGAAGCTGACTACAGTACCTTCAGCTGGAATTGTGCTAAAGACTCGGATTTTATCAGGAGATGTTCCAGATATTATTAATATCTATCCTCAAAATATGGATTTTCAGGAGTGGGCGAAGGTAGGTTATTTTGCAGATATGACAGGAAAACCCTATCTTGAGAACATCAAGAATGACTATGCCGAAAAGTATGCGATTAATAATAAAGTTTATAGTGTGCCTTTAACGGCCAACCTTTATGGAATCTATTACAATAAAACAAAGTTTAAAGAATTAGGACTTGAGGAACCGAAGACTTTTAAAGAGTTTCAAGAGATTGTTAAAAAGATAAAAGATAGTGGGAATTCTCCGTTTGCAGTTGCAGGAAATGAAGGCTGGACATTAAATGGTTACCACCAACTTTCTCTCATTACTCTTACGGGTAGTGGAGACGCGGCTAATAATTACCTTCGCTTTTCAAAACCAAACGCCATCTCTGCAGATGATGCTATTTTAAAAGCAGATGCAGAACGACTCGATTTATTAGCAGATAATGCTCAAGATGGTTGGCGTGGTGCCTCTTATAATGATGCGGTGGTAGCATTTTCGAGTGGAAAAGCCTTGATGATGCCACAAGGATCATGGGCATTAGCCGCAATTAATCAACAGGATCCAAAATTTGAGGTGGGGATGTTTGCTTTTCCTGGAGAAGAAGTAGGAAAAGAAGTTACTGTTGGTGCAGGGGACATGGCATTATCAACTTCAGCTACTACCAAACATCCGAAAGAAACCGAAGAATTTATCAGCTATATGACTAGTCCAAAAGCTATGCAGTCATATTATGATGTAGATGGATCGCCAGTTGCTGTAAAAGGCATACAAGAAAAAGAAGATTCAGCACTTGCAGAGATTTCTAAACTGGCATTTACGGATAAGCATTATGTTTGGTTGGGCCAACACTGGAATTCTGAAGAAGACTTTTTTAATTTAAGTGCAGGTTACTTGATGGATAAAAATCTGAAAAATATGGCAAACAATCTCAATGCTTTCTTTAATCCAATGAAGGCAGATTTGGACTAGAATAGGAGTTAAGATGATATGGCTATTCGAAAATTTTTAAATAAATACTGGGGTTGGACATTTTTGCTTATCCCGCTTACTTTACAAGCTATCTTCTTTTACTTTCCGATGGTGCAAGGTGCTTTCTATAGTTTGACGAACTGGACTGGATTGACCTATAATTATAAATTTGTTGGTTTAAATAACTACAAATTGCTGATGATTGATGGGAAATTCTTCACAGCCATAGCCTTTACTTTGATTTTAACTCTGGCATTGATTATTGGAGAGATTACGATTGGGATGGTTGTGGCACGAGCCTTAAATTCTAAGATGAAGGGTCAGACCTTCTTTAGAGCTTGGTTCTTTTTCCCGGCTGTTTTGTCTGGTTTGACAGTTTCCTTGATTTTTAAACAATTTTTCAACTATGGTCTTCCAACGATTGGAAGAATTTTAGGGATTGGTTTTTTACAAGAGAGTCTATTAGGAACACCTGTCGGAGCGGTAGTGGCAACTATTTTTGTTCTTCTATGGCAAGGAGTAGCAATGCCAATTATTCTCTTTCTTGCTGGTCTTCAGAGTATTCCATCTGATATTTTAGAGGCTGCATCAATTGATGGTGCAACAAGTAAACAAACTTTTTGGAAGATTGAATTACCCTATTTGCTTCCAATGATTTCTATGGTTTTTATTCTGGCTCTTAAGTCCGGTTTGACAGCTTTTGACCAGATTTTTGCCTTGACAAGTGGTGGTCCAAATAATGCTACAACATCTCTTGGACTTTTAGTCTATAACTATGCTTTCAAGAGCAATCAATATGGATATGCGAATGCAATTGCCTTGATTTTATTCTTAATCATTGGAATTGTTTCTCTTATCCAAATCAAACTATCAAAGAAATTTGAAATCTAATAGAGGAGTCCTACACATGAAAAAAGAAGAAAAATTGAATCAGTTTTGGAAATATGTCCTCTTGATAGTAGGTGGTATCCTTATACTTGTTCCTTTATTGGTAACAGTATTTAGTTCTTTCAAAATAACTAAGGATATCATGAATCATTTCTTTAGTTTGCCCAATCCTTTTACCTTAAGTAATTATGAACGATTAATTTCGGATGGAATTGGAGGCTATTTCTGGAATTCAGCTGTTATTACGGTGTTATCATTGATTGTAGTAGCTTTCTTTATACCAGCTGCAGCTTATTCCATTGCTCGAAATATGTCCAAGAAAAAAGCCTTTGCAATTATGTATTCGCTCTTGATCTTAGGGATATTTGTTCCATTTCAGGTGATTATGATTCCCATCACAGTTATGATGAGTAAACTCGGTCTAGCAAATATGTGGGGGCTAGTAATACTCTACCTAACTTATGCTATTCCACAGACTCTCTTCTTGTATGTTGGTTATATTAAAATCAGTATACCAGATAGTTTAGATGAAGCTGCAGAAATTGATGGGGCTGATCGTTTTACAACTTATCGTCGAATCATTTTTCCAATGCTGAAGCCCATGCATGCGACAACTTTGATTATCAATGCTCTCTGGTTCTGGAATGACTTTATGTTGCCACTCTTGATTCTGAATAAGGATTCCAAGATGTGGACTTTACCTCTCTTCCAATACAACTACCAAGGTCAGTACTTCAATGACTATGGTCCAAGTTTTGCATCTTATATTGTGGGAATTGTAACGATAACCATTGTCTACCTCATCTTCCAAAAACATATCATTTCAGGAATGAGTAACGGAGCAGTGAAGTAAGAAAGTGCTTAGGGAATGTATAATTCCATACATAGACGAACGGTTCAGCTTATTGACAATTCTATGTAGAAAACAAGAAAGTAGTACTTAATTGCTTGCAGTCTATATTAGTACGAGTTCAATGTGGACAAAAATCTAAAAATATCTTTCATTTACGAAGCCAGGTCATATAAGACTTGGCTTTCATCAGAAAAAGGGGAACATCTATGACCATTCAAAATAAAACTATGTTGATTACTTACTCAGATAGTCTTGGAAATAACCTTAAAGACCTGTATGAGAATTTGGAAGAGCATTTTGGTGATGCTATTGGAGGAGTTCACCTTCTACCATTTTTCCCATCAACAGGTGATCGTGGATTTGCGCCAATTGACTATGATGAAGTGGATTCGGCTTTTGGTGATTGGGAGGACGTTAAGCGTTTAGGTGAGAAATATTATCTTATGTTTGACTTTATGATTAATCATATTTCTCGCCAATCTAAGTATTATAGGGACTATCAAGAAAAACATGAAGCCAGTGAATTTAAAGATCTCTTTCTAAACTGGGATAAGTTTTGGCCAGAGAACCGTCCGACACAGGCTGATGTAGATTTAATCTACAAGCGTAAGGATCGTGCACCAAAGCAAGAAATTCTTTTTGCAGATGGTTCAGTAGAACATTTGTGGAATACCTTTGGTGAGGAGCAGATTGATCTTGATGTGACCAAAGAAGTAACGATGGCATTTATCCGTAAGACGATTCAACATTTAGCAAGTAACGGGTGTGATTTGATTCGTCTAGATGCCTTTGCTTATGCAGTGAAGAAATTGGATACCAATGATTTCTTTGTGGAACCAGATATCTGGGATTTATTGGACAAAGTTCGAGATATAGTAGCTGAGTATGGGACAGAGCTCTTACCTGAGATTCATGAACACTATTCGATTCAGTTTAAAATAGCGGACCATGATTACTATGTTTACGATTTTGCCCTTCCAATGGTGACCCTTTATACTCTTTACAGTTCTAGAACAGAGCGTTTGGCTAAGTGGTTAAAGATGAGCCCGATGAAGCAATTTACGACACTAGATACTCATGATGGGATTGGAGTGGTGGATGTCAAGGATATCCTGACCGATGAGGAAATTGACTATGCTTCAAATGAGCTCTATAAGGTAGGAGCGAATGTCAAACGGAAGTACTCCAGTGCAGAGTATAACAATCTAGATATCTACCAAATCAATTCAACCTACTATTCAGCGCTTGGAGATGATGATGTCAAGTACTTCTTCGCTCGTCTGATTCAAGCTTTTGCTCCAGGCATTCCTCAGGTTTACTATGTGGGTCTATTAGCAGGAAAAAATGACTTGAAATTGTTAGAAGAAACCAAAGAAGGTCGAAACATTAATCGTCATTACTATAGCAAGGAGGAAATAGCAGAAGAAGTTCAACGTCCTGTGGTGAAGTCTCTTCTCAATCTATTTTCTTTCCGTAATCAATCAGAGGCCTTTGACCTAGAAGGGACTATTGACATTGAAACACCAACATCTCACAGCATTGTAATCAAACGCCAAAATAAAGACAAGTCCGTAACAGCAGTAGCAGAAATTGATTTGCAAAGTCAGACCTATCAAGTAGTGGAAAATGGCAGAAAAATTCAGTTCTAATGCTATATTAATGAAAGAGTTTTTTTGTGGCGAAAACGTGTTCATTGTTCCCAAATGACGGAAAAAATGGTAAAATATAAAGATAGTTTAGCATTTATCTTCTGGAGAAATCCAGAACAGAAAGGATCCGTTTTGAAATCAATTGGATTACTGGATAAGATAAGAGGGCTTTCGAAAAAAGATTTCTTTTTGTATCTGATGATCATAAGTATCTTTTTACCTTTTTATTTATTCTTAGCGCTCTTTGCTTTATATTTGATAGGTTTACTTGTTACTGGGGAGATGAAGGGAATAATCAAAGGATTGGCAAAACATCCTGTACTTCTCTTTTTTATTGCCTACAGTAGTATCATCTCCATCGTCGCCAAGAACTGGCTTGGATTGGTTGCATCTTTACTGATGTTTCTCTTCCTCATTTTCTTTAGTTTTTATCAGAAACGTCTGACGCATGCTTTCTTTCGACTGATTCTGCAGACAATCTTGTTTGGTAGTGTGCTCTCTGCTGTTTTTGCTACTTTGGAGCATTTCCAAATTGTAAAGAAATTTAACTACGCCTTTCTTTCGCCCAATATGCAAGTATGGCACCAAAACCGTGCAGAGGTGACCTTCTTTAATCCTAACTACTATGGGATCATTTGTTGCTTCTGTATCATGATTGCCTTTTATCTCTTTACAACGACGAAGCTAAGATGGTTGAAAGTCTTTTGTGTGCTAGCAGGTTTTGTGAATCTATTTGGTTTGAATTTTACGCAAAATAGAACAGCCTTTCCTGCCATCATCGCTGGTGCAATCATTTATCTCTTTACAACCATTAAAAACTGGCGTGCCTTCTGGCTCAGTATTGGAGTTTTCGGGATTGGCCTTTGTTTCCTCTTCTCAAGCGATTTGGGTGTCCGTATGGGAACGCTAGATTCTTCAATGGAGGAGCGTGTTTCAATTTGGAATGCGGGTATGACTTTGTTCAAGCAAAATCCGATCTGGGGTGAGGGTCCGCTGACCTATATGAATTCTTTCCCGAGAATCCATGCACCTTACCACGAACACGCGCATAGTCTTTACATCGATACTATTTTAAGTTATGGTTTGATTGGAACCATTCTCCTATCCATTTCTTCGGTAATTCCGGTTCACATGATGATGGATATGAGTCAGGAGTCTGGGAAACGACCAATTATCGGTCTTTATCTCTCCTTCCTTACAGTAGTCGCTGTACATGGAATTTTTGACTTGGCTCTCTTCTGGGTACAGTCAGGATTTATCTTCTTGCTGGTTATGTGCAGTCTGCCACTGGAACATCGAACACTGGTGTCCGAAATGACAGATTAAGTTAATAAATAGTGAAGATCTTCTACTTTAGGTAGGAGATCTTTTTTTGTTGGTGGAAATTATTTCTAAATCGAAATAGTTGACAGATGGAACGATAAGTATTACAATGGAATATAATTCGATATCGAAATAAATTGGAGGGATCATGAAGGATAGTCATTTGGTAGCTCATCATATTCGTTTGTTGAATGGGAGGATTTTTCAAAAGTTACTGAGTCAGGATCCTGAGGCTCTTTATCGGAGTGAACAGGGCAAGATTCTCACGGTTTTATGGAATAGTGAAACTGGCTGTGCAACTGCGACAGATATTGCGCTAGCGACTGGTCTCGCTAACAATACGCTCACAACCATGATAAAGAATCTTGAGGAGCAAAACCTGGTCATCATTAGCCCATGTGGAATAGATAAGAGAAAGAAATATGTCAAGCTAACGGAGCAAGGTTGGTCCCAGAAAGAAGTGGGCCATCGCATCAGTCAAAAGTTGGATGCTATTTTTTATAAAGGATTCTCTGAGGAAGAAATTCGCCAATTTGAAAGTTATCAGGAACGCATTTTGGACAATCTGAAAGAGAAAGCAAATGAGGAATAAAATATGTCAAAACAAGTTGAAAATGCACGAAATCTATATATTCATGCTATTCAAGACGGGCGAGTTGCTGAGACTCAAGCTCAGTCCGTTGGAGATACCTACATTCAACACTCGACAGGCGTGCCAGATGGGAAAGAAGGGTTTGCGGCTTTCTTTGCAAATTTCTTTGAGCGTTATCCCGAGCGTGAGATCAAGATTGTCCGTACTATTGAGGATGGCAATCTGGTCTTTGTTCATGTTCATCAATATCTCAATGGCGGGGGAGCTCAATGGGTGACAACGGATACTTTCCGTGCGGATGAGAATGGGCGTATCGTGGAGCATTGGGATGTCATTGACTACTATCGCGCTCCAGAAAATGGACAGTTAGACCAGATCTTTGGAGATTTTGAAATCACAGATTTGGATAAGACAGCAGAAAATAAAAAATTGGTTCGCCGTTTCTTGACAGAAATCTTTCAAAACGGCGAACTAGAGCAGTGGAATGATTATGTGGCAGAAGATTTGATTCAGCATAATCATGAGATTAGACAAGGAAGTGCTTCTTATAAAAACTATGTGGCTGAACATGGTGTCACTTTTGACTTTGTTTTCCAACTTTTGGGACAAGGAAATTATGTGGTCAGCTATGGACAGACTCAGATAGATGGGGTGCCTTATGCTGAGTATGACATCTTCCGTTTGGAGAATGGCTTGATTGTGGAGCATTGGGATAATAAGGAAGTCATGCCTAAGGTAGACGACTTGACGAATCGAGGAAAGTTTTAAATAGAGGACAAAGAATGATTGAATACAAAAATGTAGCGCTACGCTATACAGAAAAAGATGTTTTGAGAGATGTCAATTTACGGATTGAGAATGGAGAGTTCATGGTTTTAGTGGGTCCTTCTGGATCTGGTAAGACGACCATGATCAAGATCATTAATCGTCTTTTGGAACCGACTGATGGAAATATTTACATGGATGGCAAGCGCATCAAAGACTATGATGAGCGGGAGCTTCGTCTTTCTACTGGTTATGTTTTACAGGCTATCGCTCTGTTTCCTAATCTAACGGTTGCGGAAAATATTGCTCTCATTCCTGAGATGAAGGGCTGGACTAAGGAAGACATTGCGAAGAAAACAGAAGAGCTTTTGGCTAAGGTTGGTTTACCAGTAGCTGAGTATGGGAATCGTCTTCCTAGTGAACTATCTGGTGGAGAACAGCAGCGGGTGGGCATTGTCCGTGCCATGATTGGTCAGCCTAAGATTCTCCTCATGGATGAGCCCTTTTCAGCCTTGGATGCTATTTCGAGAAAACAGTTGCAGGTTTTGACGAAAGAATTGCATAAAGAATTTGGGATGACAACGATTTTTGTGACCCATGATACGGATGAAGCTTTGAAATTAGGTGACCGTATTGCTGTTTTGCAGGATGGAGAGATTCGTCAGGTGGCGAATCCTGAGACGATTTTAAAGGCCCCTGCAACGGACTTTGTAGCAGACTTGTTTGGAGGTAGTGTTCATGACTAATTTGATATCAACTTTTCAGGATCGTTTTGGTGACTGGGTAACAGCTCTATCTCAACATTTGCAGTTGTCGCTTTTGACTTTGTTACTAGCTATTTTTATAGCGATTCCTTTGGCTGTTTATCTTCGCTATCATGAGAAGTTGGCGGACTGGGTCTTGCAGATTGCAGGAATTTTCCAGACTATCCCGTCTCTGGCCTTGTTGGGACTCTTTATCCCCTTGATGGGAATTGGAACCTTGCCTGCTTTGACGGCTCTAGTGATTTATGCGATTTTTCCAATTTTGCAAAATACCATCACTGGGCTGAAGGGAATTGATCCAAGTCTGCAAGAAGCTGGGATTGCCTTTGGGATGACTAGATGGGAGCGTCTCAAGAAGTTTGAAATTCCACTTGCCATGCCGGTCATTATGTCTGGTATTCGGACGGCAGCGGTTTTGATTATCGGTACGGCAACCTTGGCTGCCTTGATTGGGGCAGGGGGACTGGGTTCCTTTATCCTTTTGGGAATTGACCGCAATAATACCAGTCTGATTTTGATTGGGGCCCTTTCTTCAGCAGTGCTTGCCATTGCCTTTAACTTCCTACTAAAAGTGATGGAAAAAGCAAAATTGCGGACGATTTTCTCTGGTTTTGCCTTGGTGACCATATTGCTCGGTCTGTCTTATAGTCCAGCCCTCTTAGCTCAAAAAGAGAAAGAAAACTTGGTGATTGCTGGGAAATTGGGACCTGAACCAGAAATTTTGGCAAATATGTATAAGTTGCTGATTGAAGAAAATACCAGTATGACTGCGACTGTTAAGCCGAATTTTGGGAAAACAAGCTTCCTCTATGAAGCTCTGAAAAAAGGGGACATTGATATCTATCCTGAATTTACTGGTACGGTGACTGAAAGTTTGCTTCAGCCATCACCCAAGGTAGGTCATGAGCCAGATCAGGTTTATCAGGTGGCGCGTGATGGCATTGCCAAACAGGATCATCTAGCCTATCTAAAACCTATGTCTTATCAAAATACCTACGCTGTAGCTGTTCCGAAAAAGATTGCTGAAGAATATGGCTTGAAGACCATTTCGGACTTGAAAAAAGTGGAAGGGCAGCTGAAGGCAGGTTTTACACTCGAATTTAATGATCGAGAAGATGGCAATAAGGGCTTGCAATCAATGTATGGTCTCAATCTCAACGTAGCGACCATGGAGCCAGCCCTTCGCTACCAGGCAATTCAGTCAGGCGATATTCAAATCACGGATGCCTATTCGACGGATGCAGAATTGGCGCGTTATGATTTACAGGTCTTGGAAGATGACAAGCAACTCTTCCCACCTTATCAAGGAGCGCCACTCATGAAAGAAGCTCTTCTTAAGAAACATCCTGAGTTGGAGACAGTTCTCAATAAATTGGCTGGTAAAATTACTGAAAGTCAGATGAGCCAGCTCAACTACCAAGTCGGTATTGAAGGCAAGTCAGCAGAACAAGTAGCCAAGGAGTTTTTACAAGAACAAGGTTTGTTGAAGAAATAGTTTGAAAATGTCAAACTCAACTTGCTTAAACGACTATAGAAAAGAATGCTCAGACAATGTCGTCTGGGCTTTTTTGATATTAGAGTTACTGAATGTCTTTCAAAATGGAAAATAATACTCAATGAAAATCAAAGAGCAAACTAGAAAGCTAGCCGCAGGCTGCTCAAAGTACAGCTTTGAGGTTGTAGATAGAACTGACGAAGTCAGTAACATATATACGGTAAGGCGACGCTGACGTAGTTTGAATTTGATTTTCGAAGAGTATAAGAGGAAATTTTCAGGATTTTCTAGATTTTCACTGTAAATACACTTGACTATTCACAAAATAGGTGTATAATGTGTTGTGAACTACTTAACAAATAAAGATTTCCAGCTCATGTCGACTAAGGATGGAAATCTTGTGTATAGACAGTTCAGTAGATATATAATAGAGCGTTGCGTCCGAAAGTCTATCCAGACACGGCTCTTTAAAAACAAAAGGAGAAGATTATGAAAACAGAACCGATTCATCGTACCAGTATGTGGAAATTTAAGTTAAGTGCTGCCACCATGACTTTGATTCCCGCTGCCGTGGGGATTAACTATGTTGCCAAAGCCTTGGCGGAGGGGTTAAAGTTGCCCGTTTGGCTGGGGTCTTTGGGAACCTTTCTTACCAGCATGTTGGCTGGGCCGGTTGCCGGTGCCATTAGTGGTTTCATCAACAACGTGATCTATGGGCTGACCTTATCGCCAATTTCAACCGTGTATGCGATTACCAGCATCGGAATTGGGATTGCTGTCGGAGTTTTGCACGCCAATGGGTGGTTCTCGTCAGCGCGACGAGTATTTGTTTCTGCTATTATTATTGCCATCGTTTCAGCTGTCATTTCAACGCCACTCAACGTCATCTTTTGGGGTGGTCAGACCGGTATTGCTTGGGGTGACTCATTGTTTGCGGTAATGGTCGCCAATCATGCACCAGTGTGGCTGGCCTCATTTACCGATGAGTTTGTCTTGGATATTTTGGATAAAGTCTGCGTGGCCTACCTGGCATTCTTCATCTATCGTCAGCTTCCGAAGCGGATGGTGCACTTCTTTAGAGATGATAAATGATGACTGATAAAACATTGATTTCTGGAGCGCCACGGGTCAAGCTCAAGTGGTACCAGGTGATCGATCCGATTACTAAGATCTTGTTCATCTTGGACATGACGTTGTTGAGCTTTGCCAGTATGAATTTATTGCTTCAGGCCGGATTAATTCTTGTCGCAACACTGCTATTGTTATTTTCCAAATTGAGTTCTACCACCTTTAAGGCGCTGGGATTCAGCCTGTTTCTGATTTGCACCATGCTGATCATCCAAGGGTTATTTTACAGTCGGAATCAAACTGTGCTGTTTTCTGTGCTTGGGGTGTCGTTCTACAAAGAAGGCCTGATTTACGCCACCACTCTGGGTTGTCGAGTATTGGTGATTATTTTGACCAGTGGCTTTTTTATGGTGACCACGAGTATTTCAGAAAACGCGGCCTATTTGGAACTGTCCGGATTGTCTTATAAAACCGTCTACGTTCTGATGTCGGTGTGTTATATTTTGCCGGAAATGATGCGCAATATGCGGAAAATCCAGCAGGCACAAAAAGTTCGCGGAACCAATCCGCAAAAAACGTTGATTCAGAAATTAAAGTCAGTCCTGCCGGTTCTAATTCCATTGGTGATTAAGACCTTGGATCAATCGATGACGCGGTCGATTTCTCTCCAACTGAGAGGTTTTGATAATCTCAACCGGACTGTCAGAACCTCCCAGCGCGTGTATCGCCTGTCGCGGACGCTGCACATTGGTCTGACGGGATTGGCAATTTTATTGATTGGGTGGAAGATATGGACGAAGATAAACGGATTGTAATTGAAAATTTGACCACCCGTTATCCGGGTACTGAGCAACCACAACTGCGTCAGATTAACGCGGAGGTTCATACCGGCCAGGTGGTTGGGATTATCGGGAATAGCCACTCCGGCAAATCGACTTTGTGCCGTGTGCTGGCAGGGGTCATTCCCAAAATTGTGTCTGCTGAGATTGAGGGCGATTGGCACATGTTTGGCCAGCGAGTGTCTGACAATTGGCCCGTTTATAATGCCATGAATGGAGTTGTACTGCAAAATCCAGCTGGCCAACTAAGCGGGTTGGCAGACACGGTTGCCGATGAAATCGCCTTTGACTTGATTAATCAGGGAATGGCTGAAGGACTGATTCAAAAACGGGTCGAAGAAGTTGCCACGCAAATGGGGCTGATTGAACAGCTGAATTTGCGTCCCGAGAGCCTTTCCGGTGGTCAGATCCAGCGGTTGGCAATTGCCACGGCGATTGTGGCTAATCCGGCTGTTTTGATTATGGATGATCCGACCAGTGAGATGGATCCCCTTGGCCGCCGGCAATTTTTCCAATGGCTGGCCCAAGTCAAAGAGACGACTGTCTTCATTGTCACCAGTGAAATTGACGATTTGTGCGAAGTCGCCGACGTTGTGTGGGTGCTGCACGAGGGTCAAATGGTAGCCCAGGGCAGGCCGGGTGAGGTGTTTAATCATTTGGCAGCTGACTGGCAGATTCCAGCCCCGACAATCCAGCAACTTGCTCAAAAAATGGATTGGCACTTGGCTGATGGCCGGTATCCGGTGAATTACGCTGATCTGAAGGAGGTTCGTTATGTCCACAATTGAACTGAGTCACCTGACGTTCACTTATCCGGAACGGTCCTTTAGCTTGGATGTTGAAGACAAACACTTCGCCGATCCGATGGTGGCGATTGTCGGCCAAAATGGTGCCGGCAAATCAACGCTCTTCAAATTGTTGACGGGTTTGCTGACACCACAAACCGGTGTGATTAAGATCGATGGAGAAAATTTTAATGATCTTAAACCAGTCGAAAAGTTACTGAAGGTTGGGATTACTTTTCAGAATCCTGACGATCAGCTTTTCAACCCGACCGTTCAACGAGAGGTGGAGTGGAGTGTCGCGCAGGTCATGGATGACCACGACACGATTACGAGGCGGGCTTTAGCGGCTCTAAAAAGAGTTGGCTTGGATGATAAAACAGCTGAAAGTCCATATGACCTGTCATTGTCGGAACGCAAGCTGTTGAGCGTTGCCACAGTTTTGGCAGTGGATCCGGCGATTTATTTATTTGATGAGCCGATGATGTCGCTTGATTGGGAAAGCCGGCGCAAGTTGACCGCAATTTTCCATCAGTTGGCTGATTCGGGCCACCAAGTTGTGACCATCACCCATGACATGGATTGGGTCGCCGCCGAGTTTGAGTCGGTGTATGTTATGGAACACGGGAAGTTTGGCTTCGCCGGCAGTCCACGGGAATTGTTCAGCAATCACGAACTTGTCCAGCGAGTAGGATTACTACCACCGCGGATTATGGACATAGCGGAGTCGCTGGGTGATTCACAGACATATTTATCGGTTAATGATTATTGCCAGAAAAATCGAGATGTATAGAAAAAGTCACCTCTGTGGGTTTTCCAGGTTGAAGGATTAACTTCAGCTTCTGGCAAGAACTCACATGGGTGACTTTTGTGTTTAATAACGTTTCATGATCATCGGGTGCTTCCTCAGATCACTCGGTTTGATTTTACTTTGTTTCATGGTCATAATCATATACCATTTCTTTTGGATTTTTTGTTTGACTAATACAAAATAGGTCTTCATAGGTCTTCGCATTTTTAGCGCCCATTAGGATCATCAGTATAATTTTCTGAATTAGGAGACTGTCCCATCACTATTCGAACTTCGTCTCCCAACTTACGCTGTTCCCATTCATCCGTGAATCCTTTAAATCGCAATTCTGGAACTTTCTTTTTAACTGAATCATCTATTTTCGCCATAGTCCCCACCATTTTATTGGTTTTTCTTGTTCTTCTATCCTTTTTTGATCTTTGATTTGTTCCTGTAAATTTTCCAACTTCTCTTTAAGAGCGTTCACTTCATCTTTATATTGATTGTCTAAGTGTTTGAATTCTGTTTCCTGTGAGGACATTTTGAGAGCTTTTATGTTATCATTTTCCGCCTTGTATTCTTCTAGCAACTTTTTATCTTGCAAGGCTAATCGTTGTTACTGGTCTAACAAATTAGTTAGTTTTTCTATTTGTTGGTCTTTGCTACTTGATTTGCTACTACTTTCTACTTTACCTAAAATTATTTTTTCTGCTTTAGAATTTATTAGATTAGACCCATTGGAACTTTTAAGCTGTAATTCTTTTGGTAACCTTTGGTAGTGATATTGAATATTTTGTTTTGTAACACTCAACTCATCCGCCAGCTCTTTGATCGTTTTTAAGTCTTCACTCATGGTTTAAGTCCTGCCTTTTAACCGTTGGTAGATATTGTTCAATGGTTTTTTTGAGGTAGCGTGCGATATTATGCTTAGAATATTCTTCACGTCTGCTGGCAACATAAGACAAGTGGTCTTTAACACTATTTAGCCCTCTTAATTCTTTCAGTTCGTCATAGAGGGGGTAAACATGGACTTGCAATTCTGCCATGATTTTTGTATCTTGCATTTCAAACGGACTTAGCAACATATTTTCTAGCAATAGCGTGGTGTACTTGCTTTTCATTGCTTCAATAGCTAGCTTATCTTCGGTTTCTGCTTTGCGTGCTTTATCTTCTTGATAGGCGGTATCTTCTAACTTATAGCTGTTATCGTCTGCTCGACGTTTCTTTCGTAACCAGATATCCAATGTTAAACCGTCCGCATCAATCGCTCGATAGAGATAATGCCAACGCCCCTTAATTTTGATATAGGTTTCATCCATTTTCCACGAATAGAAGGACTGTTTATTTTTCTTTTTCCAGAGATGATAGAGGATTTTACTGTATTCTTGAACCCACCGATAAATCGTAGTGTGACAAACATTTATTCCACGGTCATAAAGCAATTCCTGAACTTCACGATAGCTCAGATTGTAACGTAGGTAATAACCAACAGCGACAATGATGACGTCTTGTTGGAATTGTTTGCCTTTAAAATGATTCATCTCTCAAGCCTTACTAACCTTTTTTCTGCTCTTTGAGAAGCTGAAGGTCGTGCTAGTAACTACCTATTTGGTTTGATTAATTCCATCATTTATCTGGTGCTTGCCCTTCAAAAAGGCTTCTATGGTGAGGTTTTAACAACTCTCTATTTTACAATTATGCAGCCAATTGGTCTCTTGGTTTGGATTTATCAAGCCCAGTTTAAGAAAGAACAACAAGAGTTTGTCGCACGTAAACTAGACGGCAAGGGTTGGACAAAGTATCTTTCTATTAGTGTTATTTGGTGGTTGGCCTTTGGGTTCATTTATCAGTCTATCGGAGCCAATCGTCCTTATCGCGATTCCATCACCGATGCGACCAATGGGGTTGGGCAAATCCTCATGACAGCTGTTTACCGTGAACAATGGATATTCTGGGCAGCTACCAATGTCTTTTCAATCTATCTCTAGTGGGGAGAAAGCCTGCAAATCCAAGGGAAATACCTAATTTATCTCATCAATAGTCTAGTTGGGTGGTATCAGTGGAGCAAGGCAGCAAAAAGCTCTTAAAAAAGTAAAAAAGGATCAGATGATCCTTTTTGTGTTAGAGCAAAATGAATAATACCGTAATGATAATAGCGGTCGTTATACGAACGATGTGGTGCGAGATATGTTGTTTTTCTTTCTGTTGGCCGTTCCAGTAGGCTCCATAGCAGACGATACTCGAGCCCACAATCCATAGAAGAATGGTCGCAACTGGGACGAAGTAAAAGATGGCTAGAGCCAGAGAAGTGAGGCAACTGCCAACCAAGATGCACGTGTTTCCTAGACTGTAGTTCTTTTGTTTCATAGCTGAAAAAGCAGCAGCAAGGTGAAGTAATGAGAATGCGAGAGCTAGTACGATTGTTAGTATTCCTAGAATCATCGAAGTTAACATAGTTGGTTCCTTTCTGAGTTACAGGCTTAGTTATCAAGTGGAGTTGTAGAGGTCATCTCCATTACATCAAGGTAAAATTTCACCACTTGGTCTTCAGTATAAGATTTTCCTTTTTTTAGCCACCAAGTTAGGGTCTCGATAAAGTTCGTTACAACAAAATGCTGGAGGTAGGAGGCCGGAATGTTTGGATAGGCCTCTTGCAAGTCATCCGCCACCATGGGATAAACGTGGTGTTCGAGTTCCTTGTGTAGTTGGCGGAGGAAGTAGTCGTTTTTGGAAAAAAGGAGACTGGTGACATGGTCCTGGTTTTTCTGAAAATGTAAAAAGATATGTGCCAGGTAGTCTTCTGTAGTCAAGTGTTCTTCCCTTTCAAAGAGATGATGAAAGAGGTAGCGACAGAGCTCATCTAAAAGGAGTTCCTTGCTTTCATAGTGACAGTAAAAAGTAGAACGTCCAACATCTGCTAGGTCAATGATATCCTGAACAGTAGTGGCATCATAGCCCTTGTCGTTCAAAAGTTGTAAAAAAGCTTGGTAGATGGCTTTTTTCGTCTTGCTGACTCGACGGTCTCTTTTTGGCATATAGACACTTGAGACAAACTGTTCAGAACTGAACAGGGCTGACAGTTTGCTTCTATCCTTTCTTTGGATTTTATTAGATAATACAAATGAAAGAAGTATGTATATACCCATTATACCAAAGGAGGGAGAGAAATGAATTCTAAAACATCTATCTGGTTAGCTTTTTTCTTAAATTTAAGCTATGCGATTGTTGAGTTTATCGCAGGAGGAATCTTTGGTTCAAGTGCAGTTCTTGCTGATTCTGTTCATGACTTGGGAGATGCTATAGCCATTGGCATCTCAGCCCTTTTAGAAACAATTTCAAACCGTGAAGAAGATAGACAGTACACCTTGGGTTACAAACGTTTTAGTCTTTTAGGGGCCATGCTAACGGCTGTGATTCTTATGATAGGGTCTGTCCTAGTGATCTTGGAAAATATCACAAAGATCGCTCACCCGCAACCCGTCAATGAGACTGGCATCCTCTGGCTGGGAATCATTGCAGTAGTTATCAATGTACTAGCAAGTCTGGTAGTTCGTAAAGGAAAGACAAAGAATGAGTCAATTCTTAGCTTGCATTTTTTGGAAGACACTCTTGGTTGGTTGGCAGTCATCCTAATGGCGATTATCCTCCGATTTACAGATTGGTATATCCTTGATCCGCTTTTATCGCTGGTTATTTCTATCTTTATTCTGTCGAAAGCCATTCCTCGCTTTTGGAGCGCACTGAAAATTTTCCTAGATGCTGTGCCAGAAGGGGTCGAGACAAGTGATTTGGAGAAAGATTTAGAGGTTCTACCCAATGTCAACAGTGTCAATCAACTTAGTATTTGGTCCATGGATGGTCTGGAGAACAATGCTATTGTCCACATCTGTATCGAGGACTGGGAGCAGATGATGGGGACCAAAGAAGTGGTGCGTCAATGTTTAGAAGAAAGAGGCGTGCAGAATATCACTATTGAAGTGGATAGCAGTCAAAGTAATCATGCGCAACATAGGCGGAAGGTGAGAGAGTTAGAGCAGAAGCATGGGCATCATCATTAGAAAAGACGACCTCAATAAGAGGTCGTTTTGATATTCTATTCATTCCGTGTACTTTCTCTCAATGTCAGTCTGGTGCCCAGCATGGTTAGGCTAGGTATTTTGCGACCGTGTAGAACTTCCTTGTTAAGAATATCCATCCCTGCTCGGCCCATTTCTTCGGTATAGACAGTGATGCTAGAAAGGGGAGGATAGACCTGCTTAGTCAGGCTGGTGTCGTTAAAAGAAATGAGGCTGACGCGGTCTGGTAGGCTGATTCCAGCTTCTTGAAGGGCACGAAGGGCGCCGATGGCTAAACTATCGCTGGCAGCGAAAAAGGCTGGTGGGAGTTGTTCTCCTAGCTTGTGAATGGCCTCCTTCATCAAGTCATAGCCAGACTGGGCAGTAAAGCTCCCCTGAAAGACCAGTTCTTCATGGTAGATACCATTTGCTTGGGTAATGTCTTTGAAATTCTCTAGCCGCTTATCCTGGATAATTTCTTCCTGGTCGGTTGTTTCCTCAAGGCCTGTGAGAATTCCAATACGGTTCATCCCTTGGCTGAGGAAATGGTCTACAACTTGTTTCACAGCAGTGTAAAAGTCAGTGATAATACAGGTATGACCTAGTGAGAGGGTGACGCTGTCTATAAAGACTAGAGGTTTTTGGTATTCTTCAAAGGCAGCAATCTGAGCTCGGCTGAACTTTCCGATGCAGAGAATGCCGATCACTTCCTCGCTTAATGTAAAAGGATGGTCGTTAAAATAGCGCAAGATATCATAGTCCAACTCTTGGGCTCTTTTTTCAATACCGAGACGAATCTGGTAGTAGTAGAGGTCGTCCAACTCCCCTTGTTCGCTGACCCATTGGATAATGGCAATCTTTTGCTTGGGCTTGTGGGATTCGCCTGTCTTGAGATGCTTGGTGTAGCCCAGCTCTTCAGCGACAGTTAAAATACGGTGTCTGGTTTCTTCTGTAACAGATAGACTCTGGTCGCGATTGAGGACACGAGATACGGTCGCGATAGAGACAGAGGCTAGCTGTGCGATGTCTTTTAAGGTAGCCATAAATCCTCCTCCTTTTAGGTTAGTATATCATATTTTTCTGCTTTTTACTGATAGTTTAGTAAAAGTTTAGTAAAAAGGATTGACCTTGGCAACTCCCTTGGATACAATAGAAGAAAACGATTACACGTTAAGGTGACTTAACGACAGTCAAAGGAGAATTTATATGACACAAGATCTTACTACTGAAGCCCTTCGCAAAGACTTTCTTGCCGTTTTTGGTCAAGAAGCAGACCAAACTTTCTTTTCACCAGGTCGTATCAATTTGATTGGTGAACACACAGACTACAACGGTGGGCACGTTTTTCCAGCTGCTATTTCCTTGGGAACCTATGGAGCGGCTCGCAAGCGTGACGACCAAGTCTTGCGTTTCTACTCAGCCAACTTTGAGGACAATGGTATCATCGAAGTGCCTCTTGCTGACCTCAAATTTGAAAAAGAGCACAGCTGGACCAACTATCCAAAAGGGGTTCTTCATTTCTTGCAAGAAGCTGGACATGTGATTGACAAAGGGTTTGATTTTTATGTTTATGGGAATATCCCAAATGGTGCAGGCTTGTCTTCATCAGCATCTTTGGAACTTTTGACAGGGGTTGTGGCAGAGCATCTCTTTGGTTTAAAACTAGACCGTTTGGATTTGGTTAAAATCGGAAAACAAACAGAAAATAACTTTATCGGAGTCAACTCTGGTATTATGGACCAGTTTGCTATCGGTATGGGAGCTGACCAACGGGCCATTTACCTGGATACCAATACGTTAGAATACGACTTGGTGCCACTTGATTTGAAGGACAATGTCGTTGTTATCATGAATACCAACAAACGTCGTGAACTGGCGGACTCTAAGTACAATGAACGCCGTGCTGAGTGTGAAAAAGCTGTCGAAGAATTGCAAGTTGCCTTGGATATTCAGACCTTGGGTGAATTGGATGAGTGGGCCTTTGACCAATACAGCTATCTGATTAAAGATGAAAATCGCTTAAAACGTGCTCGCCATGCTGTGCTTGAAAACCAACGTACCCTCAAAGCACAAGCAGCTCTTCAAGCAGGTGATTTGGAAACATTTGGTCGCTTGATGAATGCATCTCACGTTTCTCTAGAACATGACTATGAAGTAACTGGCTTGGAATTGGATACTCTTGTTCACACAGCTTGGGCTCAGGAAGGTGTTCTTGGTGCTCGTATGACAGGGGCAGGATTTGGCGGATGTGCCATTGCCTTGGTGCGAAAAGACGCTGTTGAGTCCTTTAAGGAAGCTGTAGGCAAGCACTACGAGGAAGTCGTTGGATATGCTCCTAGCTTCTATATCGCTGAAGTTGCAGGTGGCACTCGCGTCCTTGACTAGTTAAAAGGAGGCTTTATAGTGACCTTAGTAGATAAATTTGTAACACATGTTATTGCTGAAAGTTCATTTGAGGAAATGGATCGAATCTACCTAACCAATCGTGTTTTGGCGCGAGTGGGTGAAGGTGTTTTGGAAGTTGAGACTGATCTAGATAAATTGATTGACCTCAAGGACCAGCTGGTCGAGGAAGCGGTTCGATTAGAGACGATTGAGGATAATCAGGCTGCGCGTGAAATCCTCGGTTCTGAACTGATGGACTTGGTAACTCCTTGTCCAAGTCAGGTTAATCGTGACTTTTGGACAACCTATGCTCACTCTCCTGAGCAGGCGATAGGGGATTTTTACCAGCTCAGCCAGAAAAATGACTACATCAAGCTCAAGGCTATTTCTAAGAATATTGCTTATCGTGTTCCATCTGACTACGGAGAACTTGAGATCACCATCAACCTCTCTAAGCCTGAAAAGGATCCGAAAGAGATTGCAGCAGCCAAGTTGGTGCAAGCTAGCAATTATCCTCAGTGTCAGCTTTGTCTAGAGAATGAAGGCTACCATGGTCGAGTCAACCACCCAGCTCGCAGCAATCACCGCATTATCCGTTTCGAAATGGCGGGTCAGGAGTGGGGCTTCCAGTATTCGCCCTATGCTTATTTTAATGAGCACTGTATTTTCTTAGACGGTCAGCATCGACCTATGGCCATTAGTCGTCAGAGTTTTGAGCGTCTGCTGGCGATTGTAGAGCAGTTTCCTGGCTATTTTGCAGGCTCTAATGCCGACCTGCCAATTGTGGGGGGCTCTATTCTAACTCATGACCACTATCAAGGAGGCCGTCACGTATTTCCTATGGAATTGGCTCCTTTGCAAAAGACTTTCTGTTTTGCTGGTTTTGAGCAGGTCAAGGCTGGGATTGTTAAGTGGCCAATGTCAGTGCTACGTTTGACTTCAGATTCCAAGGAGGATTTGATTAACTTGGCTGACAAGATTTTACAGGAATGGCGACAGTATTCAGACCCTGAAGTCCAGATTTTAGCAGAGACAGACGGGACACCGCATCACACCATCACACCGATTGCTCGTAAACGCGATGGACAGTTTGAGTTGGACTTGGTCTTGCGGGACAATCAGACATCGCCAGAACATCCTGATGGCATCTATCATCCCCACAAGGATGTCCAACATATCAAGAAGGAAAATATCGGCTTGATTGAGGTCATGGGTTTGGCTATCCTGCCGCCACGTTTGAAAGCAGAAGTGGAACAGGTTGCTAGCTATCTTGTGGGAGATGATGATATAGTTGCCGACTATCATCAAGAATGGGCAGACCAGCTCAAAGCCCAACATCCGGACCTAGCAGATAAAGAAAAAGCCCTTGAAATCGTCAAGGACTCTGTGGGTGCTATTTTTGCACGTGTTTTGGAGGATGCAGGAGTTTACAAGCAGACGGAACAAGGACAGGCAGCTTTTATGCGTTTTGTTGAGCAGGTCGGAATTTTGCCAGACTAGGAGCTTTCTCCTTGCACAGTCCTATAAAAAGTAGTATCATAGTGTCGTTTGAACTATCAGGAGGAAACGATGAAAGATTTTCATTTTGATGCTATATCTGCCTTTGAAAATTACGAAATTGAAAAAATGAGAGATGGTCATGTTGTGGTGACGACAAAAGTAGTGGACTCGTCGCTCAACTACTATGGCAATGCCCATGGTGGCTATCTCTTTACTCTTTGTGACCAGATTAGTGGTTTGGTGGTTATCTCTCTGGGGCTTGATGGAGTGACGCTTCAGTCTTCTATCAACTACCTCAAGGCAGGAAAACGCGACGACGTGTTGACCATTAAAGGAGAATGTGTCCATCAAGGTCGCACAACCTGTGTCGTGGATGTCGATATTACCAATCAAGAAGGCAGAAATGTCTGCAAGGCAACCTTTACCATGTTTGTCACAGGCCAGCGGTCAGCAGAAAGACAGGTGAGGATATAGATAAACAAAAAAGAGGCTCGCACCTCTTTTTCTTATTTCTTCTTCCGGTTTAATACTGCATTGAGGACAATGGCCAGTAGGCTGGCTACGACGATTCCATTTGAGAAGAACATTTGGAAGGTTGTCGGCATGCTGACGAAGAGATTACTATTGTTGAGTCCGACACCTGCAGCGATGGAGACAGCTGCGATAAGGAAGTTGTGTTCATTGTTAGCAAAGTCAACGCGCGCTAGGATTTGCATCCCTTGAAGGGAAACAAAACCAAACATTACCAGCATGGCCCCTCCAAGAACAGGGCTTGGAATGATTTGGGCTAGGGCTCCAAACTTAGGTAGGAGTCCAAGGAGAACCAGGAAACCAGCTGCGTAGTAGATTGGCAGACGGGTCTTGATACCTGACAATTTAACCAAACCAACGTTTTGTGAAAATCCTGTGTAAGGGAAGGTGTTAAAGATTCCTCCGAGAAGTACGGCCAGACCTTCTGCACGATAACCGTTGCGCAGGCGCGTGCTGTCGATTGGGTCATTGGTAATATCAGACAAGGCCAAATAAACACCAGTTGACTCAACCATGGACACCGTTGCGATGATACACATCATGACAATAGAGGAGATTTCAAAGGTTGGCACCCCAAAGTATAGGGGAGTGGGAACATGGACAAGCGGTGCTGCCGCAACAGGGGAGAAATCTACCAAGCCCATGGTAGCAGCAATGGCAGTTCCAACGACCAACCCAATCAAAATCGAAATCGACTTGATAAATCCTTTGGTAAAGATGTTGATCAAGAGGATAATCAGAACAGTGATAGCTGCAAGCAAGAGACTTTGACCAGTTGGCTCTGGAACATTATTTCCCATATTTCCAATAGCGACAGGAATCAGGGTCAATCCAATCGTGGTAATGACAGAGCCTGTTACGATAGATGGGAAGAGATTGGCTACTTTTGAGAAAACACCTGAAATCAGAACCACATAAATTCCAGAAACGATAAGGGCACCAAACATAGCACCACTACCATGACTTTGCCCAATCATAATCAAGGGAGCGACGGATTGGAAGGCAACTCCGAGAACGACTGGTAGTCCAATCCCAAAGTATTTGTTGAGTTGGAGTTGAAGGAAGGTTGCCACCCCACACATGAAGATATCTGTGGAGATTAAGTAGGTCAACTGCTCAGCTGAATAGCCAAGAGCTGTCGCTATCATGATAGGAACCAAGATAGAACCAGAGTACATGGCTAGTAAGTGCTGCAAGCCAAGAACGGCTGCTTGCGAATGTTTTTCTTGAGTTTGCATTAGAGATCTGCCTCCTTAAATACGACCTGACCATTTTCAAAACGATCCAAACGAGCAAGTGATAGGACGGGATAGCCTGCTTTTTCAAGCAAATCACGACCATCTTGGAAGGATTTTTCAATTACGATACCAATCGCTTCAACTTTTGCTCCAGCTTGTTCGATGATTTGGATCAAGCCTTTGGCTGCTTGGCCATTAGCAAGGAAATCATCGATAATCAAGATTTTGTCCTCTGGTGAGAGGAATTTTCCAGCGATGGAAACGGTGCTGGTCACCTGCTTGGTAAAGGAGTAGACCTCAGCAGTTAAGATTCCTTCATTCATGGTGATGTTTTTAGCTTTCTTGGCGAAAATCATGGGCACATTTAAGGCTTCAGCTGTAAAAACGGCTGGGGCAATGCCTGACGCTTCAATGGTCACGACCTTGGTAATGCCAGCAGTAGCGAATTTTTCCGCAAAAATCTTACCAATCTCTCGCATTAAGCTAAAGTCAACTTGGTGGGTTAAAAAAGAATCCACCTTGAGGATGTTGTCACCCAAGATATGCCCATCCTCGAGGATGCGCTCTTCTAATAATTTCATAAGACCTCCTAAAGTCTAAAAGTCAATTTACTTGATGGTTAACTGTTTCTATAGTGAACCAGTATTTGATAAAACTAGTACGAGCGAAGCGAGTTTTATCAAATATTTCCCGAAGTAGTGGTATCATAGACAATAATCTTGTTATTGTCTATGACGGGATTTTTGAGACTTTTGGCTCAAAAATTAGGGATGAAATTCCCTGGATTCCTGAAATTATCCACAGGATAATTTCACCTCCCGTCCGTACTAAATAAGGGAAATATTAAAAATATTATATTTAACCTTGAAGGCTAGCCTTAGCAAAATACTAAAAAAGGACCTACTTAATCCCCTAAGTAAGTCCCCAAAATAGGCATGGCCAAAACCATACCTTCAGCTGACATACTCATTGTTAGGTGTTCCGGCACCTTGTAGAAACGTCGTGCCAATTCACGACATAAACAAGTAAAATGATATTCAATTTTAAATAGGCAACTGCCAATGTTTTTATTTTACACTAATTAGCTTTATAAATCAAATGTTTTGTTAGCAAATAGATCATAAAAGCGAACGAATAAAAGGCTGCAACGCTAGAAAGTATTGTAGCCTTTTATTTTTCTATTCGCTAAATCTTAAAAAATAACCATCTGGATCCAAGACTGCAAATTCGTGAGGATAGATGTAGTGATCCCCAACACGAAATGTTCTCTTAGTCAAAGGACGATAAATAGGATAGTTGGCCTCCAGCAGTTTTTGGTGGAGCTGAGGGACATCTTCAATACCAAAGGAAATATTGACACCGCGCCCGAAAGGATAGGTTAGTTGGGCTAATTCTTCTGTGCTGCCTTCTTCTAGCATAAGTTGGCAGTCTTCAAGCGAGAGGAAGAGAAATTTCTCCTCTGGACGCTCGTATTCGACAGAAAATCCCAGCAAATCGCAGTAGAAGTGGCGTGACTTTTCGAGGTCAGATACTACAAATTCAGGAATGACAGCTTGATAGTCCATTAGCTTTCTCCTTAGAGTTCAATTTCCAATACAATCGGCGTATGGTCTTGACGCGCACCCGAGTCAATCATGTCAGACTTGGTCACCTTGTCAGCCACGCGGTTGCTAGTGAGCCAGTAGTCGATTCTCCAGCCTGTATTGTTGATTTTAGAAGTCTTGCTGCGTTGGGCCCACCAAGTATAACGCTCTGGGACATCGCCGTGAATATGGCGGAAGGTGTCGGTAAATCCAGTTGCCAAAAGGTTGGTAAAGCCAGCACGCTCCTCGTCTGTAAAACCAGGTGAACGGCGGTTGCTGGCAGGATTTGCAAGGTCGATTTCCTTGTGGGCTACGTTGTAGTCTCCAGTCGCAAGGACTGGTTTTTCTTTGTCTAGTTGCGCCAAATACTCAGCGTATTTGACATCCCAGACTTGACGCTCTTCCAAGCGTTTCAAACCATCACCAGCGTTTGGAGTGTAAACTTGGGTCACGAAAAATGTATCAAATTCCAAGGTGATGATGCGGCCTTCCAAGTCCATGGTAGAAGGAGCCCCGATTTCTGGGAAGCTAATCGTTGGTGTGAGTTCTTTCTTATAGAGGAACATGGTTCCAGCGTAGCCTTTGCGAGCAGGTTCTTGGGAGGAACGCCAAGTGTTTTCATAACCTGGGAAGAGTTCTTCTAAAATTTCCAAGTGTTTTTTTGTAGGCCCTTTTGCAGAAAGCTTGGTTTCCTGAATAGCGATAATATCAGCATTTTCGGCTACCAAGGTTTGTAGGACTTCTTGGGACAATTTTGCACGAGCTGAGTCACTCGTTAGGGCTGCATTGAGGGAATCAATATTCCATGATATGAGTTTCATAAAGTTACCTTTTTCATTCAGATTACAGACTATATTATACCAAAAAATGGCGCATTTCCCCAACGTATGGTTTGAAAAATCACCCTCTTTCGTTTATAATTAAGAATGATTTTATGAAAGGGAGTGAAAATACATGAAATTCTATTCTTATGACTATGTACTCAGCCAAATCGGTCAGCAAAATGGCATCATGATTGGTTTAGGGATTGTCCTATTAGCTGTGACAGGATTTTTAGCTTTCAAGGCTTATCATGATAAAAAGGGGACCAAATTTCGTGAGTTGGTCATGATTTCAGCTTTGACCTTATTAGCCCTCCTTTTGGTCAGCATCACAACTTATCAAAACAATCAAGTATCTAATAATAAATTTCAAGCTTCACTTCATTTCATCGAGCTTGTTTCCAAAGAATTGGGAGTTGACAAGTCGGAAGTTTATGTCAATACTTCTGCAGAAACGGATGGAGCACTTCTCAAGGTCGGAGATCGCTATTACCGTGCCTTGAACGGAAGTGAGCCAGACAAGTACCTGCTAGAGAAAGTCGAATTGTATAAAACAGATGCAATTGAACTGGTGGAGGTGAACAAATGACACTCAATTATATCGAAATTTTAATTAAACTAGCCTTGGGTCTCTTTTCTCTGGTTTTTGTAATTAATGTGACAGGAAAGGGTAACCTAGCGCCTAACTCAGCAATAGATCAAATTCAGAACTATGTACTCGGGGGTATCATCGGTGGGGTGATTTACAATAGTGCCATCAGTATCCTTCAGTATGCAGTTATCCTGATTATGTGGACCATTCTGGTCTTGACTCTCAAATGGCTCAACAACAATGTTCACTTTGTGAAACGTTTGATTGATGGGAAGCCAACTCTGCTCATCAAAAATGGAAAGATTGATCCAGAAGCCTGCCGTTCGGTTGGTTTATCAGCAGCGGATGTAGCTCTTAAGCTCCGTAGCCAGGGAATTTTCCAAATGAAACAAGTCAAACGCGCTATGCAGGAGCAAAACGGTCAACTCATCGTAGTCCAAATGGGAGATGAGAATCCCAAGTATCCTGTTGTCACAGACGGTGTTATCCAAGTCGAAATTTTGGAGTCCATTGGTCGGAGCGAAGAATGGCTGCTTGATAACCTCAGCAAACAAGGGTATGACAATGTTGCCAATATCTTTATCGCTGAGTATGACAAGGGTGTCGTCTCAGTCGTAACCTATGAATAAGAAAAACCTGGGGTCTTGTACTCTTCAAAAATCAAATTCAAACTGCGTCAACGTCGCCTTGCCGTATGTAGGTTACTGACTTCGTCAGTTCTATCTACAACCGCAAAGCAGTGCTTTGAGCAGCCTGCGGCTAGTTTCCTAGTTTGCTCTTTGATTTTCATTGAGTCTTGGCCTCAGGTTTCCATTTGCAATCAGAAAGGGATTTTATGTCCATTATTCAAAAACTCTGGTGGTTTTTCAAGTTAGAAAAGCGCCGTTATCTAGTCGGGATTGTGGCCTTAGTCTTGGTTTCCGTCCTCAATCTCATTCCCCCCATGGTCATGGGACGGGTGATTGATGCCATTACGGCGGGGCAATTAACCCAGCAGGACCTCCTTCTTAATCTATTTTATCTACTGCTGGCAGCCTTTGGTATGTATTATCTGCGCTATGTGTGGCGCATGTATATCCTTGGAACTTCCTACCGTCTAGGGCAGATTATGCGGTCTCGTTTGTTTGAGCATTTTACTAAAATGTCGCCTGCCTTTTATCAGACCTATCGGACAGGGGATTTGATGGCGCACGCTACAAATGACATCAATGCCTTAACTCGTCTCGCAGGTGGTGGTGTCATGTCAGCAGTGGATGCTTCCATCACGGCACTGGTGACTTTGTTGACCATGCTTTTTAGCATTTCATGGCAGATGACTCTGGTTGCCATTTTGCCCCTGCCTTTCATGGCTTATGCGACCAGTCGTCTAGGGAGAAAGACTCATAAGGCTTTCGGAGAATCCCAAGCTGCCTTTTCTGAACTCAATAACAAGGTGCAGGAGTCTGTATCAGGTATCAAAGTGACCAAGTCTTTCGGTTATCAGGCGGACGAGCTAGAGTCTTTTCAGGCAGTCAATGAATTGACCTTCCAAAAGAATCTCCAAACCATGAAGTACGATAGTCTCTTTGACCCCATGGTTCTCTTGTTTGTTGGTTCATCCTATGTTTTAACCCTTTTGGTCGGTTCTTTGATGGTTCAGGAAGGGCAGATCACTGTTGGGAATCTGGTCACCTTTATCAGCTACTTGGATATGCTGGTTTGGCCTCTTATGGCAATTGGCTTTCTCTTTAATATCACTCAGCGAGGCAAGGTTTCTTACCAGCGGATCGAAAATCTTTTGTCTCAGGAATCACCTGTACAAGATCCTGAATGTCCTCTGGACGGTATTGAAAATGGACGCTTGGAGTACGATATTGATAGTTTTGCCTTTGAAAATGAGGAGACACTGACGGATATTCACTTTAGTTTAGAAAAAGGGCAAACCCTAGGTTTGGTCGGACAGACAGGCTCTGGGAAAACATCCTTGATCAAACTCCTCTTGCGTGAGTACGATGTGGATAGGGGAGCTATTTATCTAAATGGTCATGATATTCGCGACTATCGTCTGACAGACCTTCGCAGTCTCATGGGCTATGTTCCTCAGGACCAGTTCCTCTTTGCGACCTCGATCTTAGACAATATCCGCTTTGGCAATCCTAACTTGCCCCTTTCAGCAGTTGAGGAAGCGACTAAGCTAGCTCAAGTTTATAAAGATATTGTGGACATGCCTCAAGGATTTGATACAGTTATCGGTGAAAAAGGGGTCAGTCTATCTGGTGGGCAAAAGCAGCGCCTAGCCATGAGTCGGGCTATGATTCTAGACCCTGATATCTTGATTTTAGATGATTCCTTGTCCGCCGTGGATGCCAAGACGGAGTATGCCATCATCGACAATCTCAAGGAGACGCGGAAGGGTAAGACAACTATCATCACAGCACATCGTCTCAGTGCAGTTGTTCATGCAGATTTGATTTTGGTTCTGCAAAATGGCCAAATTATCGAACGCGGTACACACGAAGACCTGCTAGCTTTAGATGGCTGGTATGCCCAAACCTACCAGTCTCAGCAGTTGGAAATGAAAGGAGAAGAAGATGCAGAATAAGAAAGAACAATGGGCTGTATTGACGCGCTTGATGTCCTATCTCAAGCCCTATGGCCTCCTGACCTTTTTGGCACTCAGTTTTCTCCTTGCGACTACGGTCATTAAAAGTGTCATTCCCCTTGTGGCTTCCCACTTTATCGACCAGTACCTCAGCAATCTTAATCAACTGGCCGTGACCGTTTTGCTGGCCTACTATGGCCTCTATATCCTACAAACTCTGGTCCAGTATGTCGGCAATCTTCTCTTTGCGCGGGTGTCCTACAGTATTGTCAGAGATATTCGTCGCGATGCCTTTGCCAATATGGAGAAACTGGGCATGTCTTATTTTGACAAGACGCCAGCAGGCTCCATCGTTTCTCGGTTGACCAACGATACTGAGACCATCAGTGATATGTTTTCAGGGATTTTATCCAGCTTTATTTCAGCAGTTTTCATCTTTCTGACCACTCTGTATACCATGTTGGTGCTGGATTTTCGTTTGACAGCTTTAGTTTTGCTCTTTCTACCCTTGATTTTCCTTTTGGTCAATCTCTACCGGAAAAAGTCAGTGAAAATCATCGAGAAAACCAGAAGTCTCTTGTCGGATATCAATAGTAAGCTGGCAGAGAATATCGAGGGAATCAGGATTATCCAGGCCTTTAATCAAGAGAAGCGTCTGCAAGCAGAATTTGATGAAATCAACCAAGAACACTTGGTCTATGCCAACCGATCTGTAGCCTTGGATGCCCTCTTTTTGCGGCCTGCCATGAGTTTGCTGAAGCTCCTAGGCTACGCCGTTTTGATGGCCTACTTTGGTTACCGTGGTCTTTCTATCGGAATAACGGCCGGAACCATGTATGCCTTCATCCAGTACATCAACCGCCTTTTTGATCCCCTAATTGAGGTGACGCAAAACTTTTCAACCCTTCAAACATCCATGGTGTCTGCAGGCCGTGTCTTTGCCTTGATTGACGAGAGGACCTATGAACCCCTTCAAAAGGATAGTCAAGCAAAGATTACAGAAGGCAATATCCGTTTTGAACATGTGTGTTTCTCATATGATGGCAAACATCCGATTCTGGATGACATTTCCTTTTCAGTAAAGAAAGGTGAAACCATTGCTTTTGTAGGACATACAGGTTCTGGGAAATCTTCCATTATCAATGTCCTCATGCGCTTTTATGAATTTCAGTCAGGCTGCGTTCTCTTGGATGGTGTGGATATCCGAAACTACAGTCAGGAAGAGCTGAGAAAGAACATCGGTCTGGTCTTACAGGAACCCTTCCTCTATCACGGGACTATCAAGTCCAATATCGCCATGTACCAAGATCTTAGTGATGATCAGGTCCAGGTTGCGGCTGCCTTTGTGGATGCAGATTCCTTTATTCAGGACCTTCCGCAGGGTTATGATGCACATGTTTCTGAGCGTGGTTCGAGCTTTTCTACTGGCCAGCGACAGCTTCTTGCTTTTGCTAGAACAGTCGCCAGTCAACCTAAAATCCTGATTTTGGATGAAGCGACAGCCAATATTGACTCTGAAACAGAAAGTTTGGTTCAAGATTCCCTAGCTAAGATGAGAAAGGGGCGGACAACCATTGCTATCGCCCACCGCCTTTCGACCATCCAGGATGCCAACGGCATCTATGTCTTGGACAAGGGGCGCATCATCGAGAGTGGAACCCATGAGGAACTCTTGGCCTTGGGAGGAACCTATCACAAGATGTATAGCTTGCAGGCTGGAGCTATGTCCTAATACTCTTTGGAAATCTCTTCAAACCATGTCAGCTTTATCTGCGACCTCAAAGCTGCACTATGATTTTCATTGAGTATAAGAAGGAAATTCTTCAAATCACAGATTTCTTGCACCGCCTTTTCCATTTTGTGGTATAATGAAAAATGTTGACAAATAGTATAATAAAAACAAAGGAGAAACAGCATGCTGAAATGGGAAGACCTACCCGTGGAAATGCAATCAAGCGAGGTTAAGTCTTACTGCCAGCTTGTCTCTAAAAGGAAAGGTTCGCTGGTTTTCAAGCGTTGCCTGGACTGGGTTCTGGCCCTGTTTTTGCTACTTTTGACCTCTCCCGTCTTTCTTGTCTTGAGCATTTGGATTAAGTTGGATAGCAAGGGACCTGTCATTTACAAGCAAGAGCGCGTGACCCAGTATAACCGTCGGTTCAAGATTTGGAAGTTCCGTACCATGGTGACGGATGCGGATAAAAAAGGCAGTCTGGTGACTTCAGCTAATGATAGCCGCATTACTAAGGTTGGCAATTTCATCCGTCGTGTCCGTTTGGACGAACTGCCTCAGTTGGTCAATGTCCTTAAAGGCGAGATGTCCTTTGTAGGGACGCGTCCTGAAGTGCCACGTTACACCGAGCAGTATAGCCCTGAAATGATGGCGACCTTGCTCTTGCCAGCAGGAATCACCTCTCCAGCCAGCATCAACTACAAGGATGAGGACACGATCATCAGTCAAATGACGGAGAAAGGCCTGACGGTTGATCAGGCCTATGTAGAGCACGTCCTTCCTGAGAAGATGCGCTATAACCTCGCCTATCTCCGAGAGTTTAGTTTCCTTGGAGACATCAAAATCATGTTTCAAACCGTGTTTGAAGTGCTAAAATAATGTAATCATGAGAAAATGAGTACAGATAAAAGGAGCAAATCAATGCCAAATTACAATATTCCATTTTCACCACCCGATATTACCGAAGCTGAAATTGCTGAAGTAGCGGATACCCTGCGTTCTGGTTGGATCACAACAGGTCCGAAGACAAAAGAACTGGAGCGTCGCTTGTCCCAATATACACAGACGCCTAAGACTGTCTGCCTCAACTCTGCAACTGCTGCTCTTGAGTTGATTTTACGTGTTTTGGAAGTGGGACCTAGTGATGAAGTCATCGTTCCAGCTATGACTTACACGGCTTCATGTAGTGTTATCACTCACGTGGGAGCGACACCTGTCATGGTGGATATTCAAGCAGATACTTTTGAAATGGACTATGACTTGCTTGAGCAAGCTATTACTGAGAAAACTAAGGTGATTATTCCGGTTGAGCTTGCAGGGATTGTTTGCGACTATGACCGTTTGTTCCAAGTCGTGGAGAAAAAACGTGATCTCTTTACAGCTACTAGCAAGTGGCAAAAGGCCTTTAATCGTATCGTGATTGTCTCTGATAGTGCCCATGCTTTGGGTTCCACTTATAAAGGACAAGCAGCTGGTTCGATTGCTGACTTTACATCATTCTCTTTCCACGCAGTCAAGAACTTTACAACGGCTGAGGGAGGAAGTGCGACTTGGAAGGCCAATCCAGCTATTGACGACGAAGAGATGTATAAGGAATTCCAAATTCTTTCCCTTCACGGTCAAACAAAGGATGCTCTTGCCAAGATGCAATTGGGTTCATGGGAATACGATATCGTAACACCAGCCTACAAGTGTAACATGACGGATATCATGGCTTCGATTGGTTTGGTACAATTGGATCGTTACCCAGCTTTGCTACAACGTCGTAAGGACATCGTGGACCGTTATGATCGTGGTTTTGCGGGTACTCGTATTCACCCACTGGCACACAAGACTGATACTGTCGAATCTTCACGCCACCTCTACATCACCCATGTAGAAGCAGCAAGCTTAGAAGAACGCAACCTTATCATCCAAGAATTGGCCAAAGCAGGAATTGCAAGTAATGTACACTATAAACCGCTTCCTCTCCTGACAGCCTATAAGAATCTTGGTTTTGATATGGCAGATTATCCAAGAGCCTATGCCTTCTTTGAAAATGAAATTACGCTTCCTCTTCATACAAAATTAAGCGATGAAGAAGTTGATTACATCGTTCAGACTTTAGTGAGAATTTCTGAAGAAATCCTCGGTTCTGGAAAAAAATAATAAAAAATCTTGACAAAAAGCGGACAATAGCATATAATATTCTCAACAAATCAGAAAAGTAACTATTTTTGATCTTCAGGGAGCCTGTGGTGATTGTGAACAGGTGGTTGGAAGTAGTGAAAGTGGGCTGATTTTAAAAATGAATTTGAAACAATGAAAATTCGGTGCGCACACCTTACAGTGCAACTTGTTGTTAGACAAGGCAGAGATGTAAAGGGGAATAGTCCCTTTATAATTGAGGTGGCACCGCGTTACCAACGCCCTCACACAGAATCCAATCTGTGTGTGGGCTTTTTTCTTTCGGTCATTTTGTTTATCTTTTATTAGGGCGTTAAGTCGCTTTGATGAATTTGAGTTCTATCTGCAGCTCCTTGCCTACTACTAAAAGCAAACAAAACGGCCGGATTAATATGGAAAGAGGAAAAATTTTATGACAACTAAAGGTTATTTTGGACAATTTGGTGGTAGTTTTGTACCGGAGCCGATTCAGACTCTGTTGGATGAGTTGGAAGTGACATTTGACAAATACAAGGATGATCCAGAATTTTTGGCAGAATTTCGCCATTACTTGAAGGATTATTCTGGTCGCGAAACACCGCTTTATTTTGCGGAAAGTTTGACAGACCACCTAGGTGGAGCTAAGATTTATCTCAAGCGCGAAGACCTTAATCACCTTGGTTCTCACAAGCTCAACAATGTTTTAGGACAAATTCTTCTTGCCAAACGTATGGGCAAAAAAAGAGTGATTGCAGAAACAGGAGCTGGTCAGCACGGTGTTGCGACAGCAGCTGCTGCAGCCAAGTTTGGTATGGCCTGTGATGTCTACATGGGGGCAGAAGATGTGGAGCGTCAACGTCTCAATGTTTTCCGTATGGAGATGATGGGAGCGACCGTTCACGCAGTTGAAACGGGGACACGAACTCTCAAGGATGCGGTCGATGCAGCCTTTGGAGCATGGATGAATGACCTTGAAGCCTTCTACGTTTTGGGATCTGCTGTAGGCCCTCATCCTTATCCTACCATTGTTCATGAATTCCAAAAGGTCATCAGTGAAGAATCTCGCCGTCAAATCTTGGAAAAAGAAGGCCGTTTACCAGACTACGTCATTGCTTGTGTGGGTGGTGGTTCGAATGCCATTGGAGCTTTTTCACAGTATGTGACTGATGAAGAAGTCAAATTGGTAGGAGTAGAAGCTGCCGGTCACGGACTGGATACAGACAAGCATGCAGCCACTATGACAAAGGGTAGTGTCGGAATTGTCGATGGTATGAAGACCTATGCAGTCTTTAAGGAAGACGGAGAGCTAGCGCCAGTTTACTCTATCTCAGCTGGTTTGGACTATCCAGGGGTTGGTCCAGAACACGCCTACTTCAAAGATTCTGGCCGCGTAGAATACGTAGCAGCAACAGATGAAGAAGCTGTTCAAGCCTTGCTCCTTCTCAGCAAGACTGAAGGGATTATCCCAGCAATCGAAAGTTCGCATGCCATCGCAGAAGCGGTTAAACGTGCACCGAAACTAAGTAAAGATGAGATTATCATCATCAATGTCTCTGGTCGTGGAGACAAGGACGTAGCTGCGATTGCAGACTACCTAGAAGATAAAAAATAAGAGATGGAAAAATTACAGTCCTTTCTCTCACAGAGAGCTTGTGGTTGCTGGAAACAAGCAGAGAAAGCTGTAAGGTTGGGTCCATCTGAAACGAGAGAAGAAAACATAATTCTCAAGGGAGTGCCCTTTATCGCACAGCCTGTTATAGGAAAGTTCTGAGACAGGAATGAGAGATAGGAGAAATCCTATAATTGAGGTGGCACCGCGAATTTCGTCCTCACGCAAGTTATTTTGCGTGGGGATTTTTATATATTTATCGTAGATATGGCTATCAGTTTTAAATTATGCTTTATCACTAAATAAATTTCTATAAAATATTTGCGAACGAAGTGAGCATTAAACCGCTATTTCCCGCCATAGTGGTATTCTAGAGAAGCATCTTTGCTTCTCTAGAACGGAATTTTTGAGACCTAAGGCTCAAAAATTAGGGATGAAATTTCGGAGAAAGTTGCTCCCGTCCGCACTATTTAAGGGAAATAGAAAAAAGACAAAAAATTAAAAATAAGAAACTGAAAGGGAAATTACAATGGAACGAATCATTCATGGAGATGTCTTATCACCAATCTTGGCTTATATGCGCTTAAAAGGGCAACACAAGGTGATCCTAGAAAGTATTCCGAGAGACAAGGAAACCGCTCGTTTTTCTATCCTGGCCTATAATCCAGTTTTTGAGATTAAGTTTGAAAATGGAGTCCTTTATCAAAATGGGCAAGTGATTGATCGGGATCCTTTGAATTTCCTTTATGAAGTGACTCATAAGAGCCAACACCATTCAGATCTCCCTTTTGGTGGGGGAGCCATTGGCTTTGTTGGTTACGATATGATTTCGCTTTATGAAGAAATCGGTCAAATCCCTGAGGATACCATTGGGACGCCAGACATGCATTTCTTTGTCTATGAGAGCTATATGGTCTTTGACCACAAGAAGGAAAAAATCCATGTCATTGAGGATGCTCTTTATAGCGATCGCAGTCAAGAAGATTTGGAAAAAGCCTTGAATCAAGTGCTGGAGGAGTTACGCATCCCTGCTTCAAATGAATTTGAAGACTTGGATCTATCTCCGCTGGACTTCAAACCCCATATCGCTCCTCAGAAGTTTGAGCAAATGGTAGAAACAGCTCGCGACTTGATTCGTAATGGTGATATGTTCCAATGCGTGCTCAGTCAGCGTTTCTCAGCAGAAGTTACTGGAAATCCATTTGACTTCTACAGAAATCTCCGCGTGACCAATCCATCTAATTACCTCTATTTCTATGATTTTGGGGATTATCAAATCATCGGTGCCAGTCCTGAAAGTTTGGTTTCTGTCAAAAATGGCATTGTGACAACCAATCCGATTGCAGGTACGCGACCAAGAGGAGCTACGGATGAAGAGGACAAGGCCTTGGCGACAGACCTGCTTTCTGATGAGAAGGAAACAGCAGAACATCGGATGTTGGTAGACTTGGGGCGCAATGATATCGGCCGCATCTCTGAAACGGCCAGTGTCCAAGTCACCAAGTATATGGAAGTGGAGCTTTTCCGCTATGTCATGCATTTGACCAGCGTGGTGAAAGGACGTTTGCTTCCAGACCTCACTGCCATGGATGCCTTGAAAGCTACACTTCCAGCTGGAACAGTTTCAGGAGCACCAAAAATTCGAGCAATGAGACGTATCTATGAACTGGAAACAGAAAAACGAGGCGTATACGCAGGAGCAATCGGCTACTTGTCTGCGACGGGTGATATGGACTTCGCTATCACTATTCGAACCATGATTCTCAAAAATCAAACAGCTTATGTGCAGGCTGGGGCAGGGATTGTCTATGACTCTATTGCTCAAAACGAATACCAAGAAACCATTAACAAGGCTAAATCTATGACTAGAATTGGAGAACTAAGACCATGATTTTATTGATTGATAACTATGATTCTTTTACTTATAACTTGGCGCAGTACATTGGGAATTTCGCAGAAGTGCAGGTTTTGAGAAATGATGATCCCAAGCTGTATGAAGAAGCTGAAAAAGCAGATGGTCTAGTCTTTTCTCCGGGTCCTGGTTGGCCAATTGATGCCGGAAAGATGGAAGACATGATTCGTGATTTTGCTGGGAAGAAGCCTATTTTAGGGATTTGTTTGGGCCACCAAGCTATCGCAGAAGTCTTTGGTGGCAAGCTAGGTTTGGCTCCAAAAGTCATGCATGGGAAACAGAGCCATATCAGCTTTGAAGTGCCATCTGTTCTCTATCAAGGTATTGAGGATGGTCGTCCAGTCATGCGTTACCATAGTATTTTGATTGAAGAAATGCCAGAAGACTTTGAAGTGACAGCTCGTTCGACTGATGACCAAGCCATTATGGGAATTCAACACAAAAGCCTGCCGATTTATGGCTTCCAGTACCATCCAGAGAGTATCGGAACGCCAGATGGCTTGTCTTCTATTCGGAATTTTATCGAAAAGGTTGTAAAGTGAGGAAACTAGGATGAAAGAGATTATTGAAAAATTAGCAAAATTTGAACATTTATCAGGTGTGGAAATGACGGATGTCATCGAGCGTATCGTAACTGGGCGTGTAACAGAGGCGCAGATTGCTTCTCTTCTCTTGGCCCTTAAGATGAAGGGGGAAACACCGGAAGAACGCACAGCCATTGCACAAGTCATGAGAGGCCATGCCCAACATATTCCAACTGAAATACATGATGCAATGGACAACTGTGGTACAGGTGGAGACAAGTCCTTCAGCTTTAATATTTCGACAACTGCAGCCTTTGTCTTGGCTGGTGGCGGTGTTCATATGGCAAAACACGGTAACCGCTCGATTTCTTCTAAATCGGGTTCTGCAGATGTCCTTCAAGCCTTGGGCATTAATCTTGACCTCAAACCAGCTGAACTAGGTAAGGTCTTTGATAAAACTGGAATCGTCTTTCTCTTTGCTAAAAATATGCACCCAGCTATGAAATACATCATGCCAGCTCGTTTGGAACTAGGAATTCCAACAATCATGAACTTGACTGGTCCACTGATTCACCCAATGGCCTTGGAAACACAGCTTCTTGGCATTAGTCGTCCAGAACTGCTAGAAAGTACCGCTCAGGTTTTGAAAAATATGGGTCGCAAACGTGCCATCGTGGTTGCTGGACCAGAAGGGCTGGATGAAGCTGGCTTGAACGGAACAACCAATATTGCTCTTCTTGAAAATGGCGAAATCACCTTGTCCAGCTTCACTCCAGAGGATTTGGGGATGGAACGCTACGCTATCGAAGACATTCGAGGAGGAAATGCTCAGGAAAATGCAGAAATTTTGCTCAGCGTTCTTAAAAACGAACCAAGTCCATTCTTGGAAACGACAGTTTTAAATGCTGGTCTTGGTTTCTATGCTAATGGTAAGGTAGCTAGCATCAAGGAGGGGGTTGCCTTGGCCCGTCAAGTGATTGCTAGTGGCAAGGCACTTGAAAAACTCAGACTGTTACAGGAGTATCAAAAATGAGTCAGGAATTTTTAGCACGAATTTTGGAGCAGAAGGCGCGTGAGGTCGAGCAAATGGAGCTGGAGGAAATCCAGCCCTTGCGCCAGACTTATCGCTTGGCAGAATTTTTGAAGAATCACCAGGACCGTTTACAGGTAATCGCTGAGGTCAAGAAGGCTAGCCCTAGTCTGGGAGATATCAATCTCGATGTGGATATTGTGCAACAGGCCCAGACTTATGAAGCAAATGGAGCAGTGATGATTTCGATTTTAACAGATGAAGTTTTCTTCAAGGGTCATTTGGATTATCTTCGTGAGATTTCTAGTCAGGTAAACATTCCAACGCTCAACAAGGACTTTATCATCGACGAAAAGCAAATTATCCGTGCTCGTAATGCTGGCGCAACAGCCATCTTGCTCATCGTGGCAGCCTTGTCCGAAGAACGCCTCAAGGAACTTTATGACTATGCGACAGAGCTTGGTCTTGAAGTCTTGGTGGAAACTCATAATATTGCTGAACTGGAAGTTGCTCACAGACTTGGTGCTCAGATTATCGGAGTCAATAACCGCAATCTGACAACCTTTGAGGTCGACTTGCAGACCAGTGTAGACTTGGCCCAGCATTTTGAGGAAGGTCGCTATTACATTTCTGAATCTGCCATTTTCACAGGGCAAGATGCGGAACGTGTAGCACCATACTTTAACGGAGTTTTGGTGGGCACAGCTCTCATGCAGGCAGAAGATGTAGCTCAAAGAATCAAGGAGTTGCAGATTGACAAAGGTTAAAATTTGTGGATTATCGACCAAAGAAGCGGTAGAGACAGCTGTGTCAGCAGGGGCAGACTACATCGGTTTTGTCTTTGCACCTAGTAAAAGGCAGGTGACCTTGGAAGAGGCTGCTGAGCTGGCAAAGCTCATTCCTTCCTATGTAAAAAAAGTTGGCGTATTTGTTTCACCAAGTCGGGCAGAACTGCTAGAAGCGATTGAAAAAGTTGGTTTGGACTTGGTTCAACTTCATGGTCAGGTAGCAGATGATTTGTTTGAGGATCTGCCTTGTGCCAGCATTCAGGCTGTGCAGGTGGATGGAAATGGTCATGTGCCTCATTCTCGGGCAGACTATCTACTCTTTGATGCGCCTGTGGCAGGGAGTGGTCAGACCTTTGACTGGGGTCAACTGGATACGTCTGGACTAGCCCAGCCATTTTTCATTGCAGGTGGACTTAATGAGGATAATGTAGCAAAAGCAATTCAACACTTTACTCCCTATGCAGTAGATGTATCGAGCGGAGTGGAGACAGATGGACAAAAAGATCAGGAAAAGATTAGAAGATTTATAGAGAGGGTAAAGCATGGCATATCAAGAACCAAATAAAGATGGATTTTACGGAAAATTCGGTGGACGTTTTGTCCCAGAAACATTGATGACAGCAGTTTTGGAGTTGGAAAAAGCTTATCGTGAAAGTCAGGCGGACCCAAGTTTCCAAGAGGAATTAAACCAGCTCTTACGCCAGTATGTAGGACGTGAAACTCCCCTTTACTACGCAAAAAACTTGACCCAGCATATCGGCGGAGCCAAGATTTATCTCAAACGGGAAGATCTCAACCATACAGGGGCCCACAAGATTAACAATGCCTTGGGACAAGTTCTTCTGGCTAAACGTATGGGTAAAAATAAAATTATCGCTGAAACAGGTGCTGGTCAGCATGGTGTGGCAACTGCAACAGCTGCGGCCCTCTTTAACATGGAATGTACCATCTACATGGGTGAAGAAGATGTCAAACGCCAAGCCCTCAATGTCTTCCGTATGGAGCTTTTGGGAGCTAAGGTTGAGGCCGTGACAGATGGTTCGCGCGTGCTTAAGGATGCGGTCAATGCAGCCCTTCGTTCATGGGTGGCAAATATCGATGATACCCACTATATCCTTGGTTCTGCCTTGGGGCCTCATCCATTCCCAGAAATTGTTCGTGACTTCCAAAGTGTTATCGGTCGAGAGGCTAAACAACAGTACCGTGACTTGACAGGTCAAGATTTGCCAGATGCCCTAGTAGCTTGTGTTGGTGGTGGTTCTAATGCTATCGGTCTCTTCCATCCATTTGTAGAAGATGAGTCAGTAGCAATGTATGGGGCTGAAGCAGCAGGGCTTGGTGTGGATACAGAGCACCACGCAGCGACCTTGACCAAGGGTCGTCCGGGTGTTCTCCACGGTTCGCTTATGGATGTGCTCCAAGATGCACATGGACAAATCTTAGAAGCCTTTTCTATTTCAGCAGGTTTGGACTATCCTGGTATCGGTCCAGAACACTCTCACTACCACGATATCAAACGTGCCAGCTATGTTCCTGTGACTGACGAAGAAGCCTTGGAAGGATTCCAACTCTTGTCTCGTGTGGAAGGAATTATCCCAGCCTTGGAATCTAGCCACGCCATCGCTTTTGCAGTGAAATTGGCCAAAGAACTTGGTCCAGACAAGTCAATGATTGTCTGCTTATCCGGTCGTGGGGACAAGGATGTAGTTCAAGTCAAAGACCGCTTGGAAGCAGATGCAGCAAAGAAGGGAGAAGCTCATGCCTAAGACACTAACAGAAAAATTGAATGCTACCAAAGCAGCAGGAAAAGGAATTTTCGTTCCCTATATCATGGCTGGGGACCACGAGAAAGGCTTGGAGGGTCTCGGTGAAACAATCCACTTTTTAGAAGATTTGGGTGTTTCAGCCATTGAAGTGGGTATTCCCTTTTCAGACCCTGTTGCAGATGGACCTGTAATCGAAGAAGCAGGCTTGCGCAGTCTAGCTCATGGGACTTCTACCCAGGCTTTGGTTGAAACTTTGAAAACCATTCAGACAGAAATCCCACTTGTCATCATGACCTACTTCAACCCCCTCTTTCAGTACGGTGTGGAGAAATTTGTCAAAGACCTGGCAGATACAGCAGTTAAGGGCTTGATCATTCCAGATCTGCCTCATGAGCATGCCAACTTTGTGGAGCCCTTTTTGGCAGACACGGACATCGCCTTGATTCCCCTAGTTAGTTTGACGACAGGACTCGACCGTCAAAAAGAGTTGATCAAGGGAGCTGAAGGCTTCGTCTATGCTGTTGCCATCAATGGGGTAACAGGGAAATCAGGCAATTACCGTGCAGACTTGGACAAGCACTTGGCGCAATTGCATCGAGTAGCTGACATCCCAGTCTTGACAGGTTTTGGTGTGTCTAGCCAGGCTGATGTAGAACGCTTCAATGCGGTGTCAGATGGCGTCATCGTCGGTTCGAAAATTGTAAAAGCTCTCCACCAAGGAGAGCCGATTGAGGACTTTATCAAACAAGCAGTAGCTTACCAAAAATAATCACACAAGCAGCAAGTAAGAGGAAAGGCACGAAAGGAAGTCTTTCCTTTTTCTTTTGAGGGTATACGTTCATGAATGACAGTTGATTATTAGTTTGGGTATTGCTTATGAATGGTATCTATATAGTTGGTGAAATGTTTCAGGAAATGCTTAGGAGATATAACAGTGATGTATTTTCCAAAAGCAAGCAAGGTATTGTATCCCCAATCATTGTCGTTTAACGGATAAGTAATCTCGTAAATATCGCTATTAATAGGTTTTATGGCATTATAGCCTAAGAGTTCGACAAATCGATCAAGAACAATTTTCTGGACATGCAGGATGACAGGTACTTTGTTTTCATTCATCCAAGCACCACCATCATAGGGAAGTGGTGTAAAATGTCTTTTTGAAAAAGTATCGGAGAGAGTAAGTTTACTAATTCTAGCAACTTTAAAAACAGAAAAACGCGCTTTATCAGTTTCGTAGGCATCCATATACCAACTCCGGTCCTTATAGACAATACGGTAAGGCTCACAATTTTTTTGACTCACCAGTCCTTGTGAATTAATATAGGAAAATTTTATTTTTACTCTACCTCTGATAGCTTCCAATAACTTAAAAATCAAAGTTCGGATTTCCAAGTTCCCTTGAGATAGAGACAAATCAATTTCGAAATCAGAGTATGTATTGGTAGCATTTAATTTCAATATAGCATTGAAAGTAGAGGTATCTTCCAATACTTGATAACGGCTTTTTAAACCAGATTCGATTGAAAGTCGTTCGGATTGAGTCAAGGGAGGTTTATCAGTTTGAAAGTCTTCCATAAGAAAAATTCCTCCGTTTTTTCCTTTCATTACATAGAGAGGAATGCCTGCAAGAGATAAATCATCAATATCTCTCATAATAGTTCGGGTACTGACTTTAAAAAGTTCTGATAGTTCTTTAGCTGTTGTTTTTCGTTGATTTACTAAATGAGAAATGATTCCCATTTGACGGTCGATTTTCATAATTTTCTCCTTAAATATGACAGATAGTTGTCATATTACTTTTGTTATGATTATACCATAAAGAAAGGAGTTCATATAATGAAACATCAAACTAAACCATCGTTTACCTTAGTTGGCAAGAGTATTTTGATAGAAGGAACTACAGTTCATGAACATCACTATTCTAAAGAGAAAACGGCATTCTATACTCAGTTATTTAAAGAAGGAATGCTAGGAAAATTGATGCCCCATTCTCTAGATAAAAGAGGCTATGCTTTGATAGTTCCTCATAAAGATGGTATACAATACTACGCAGGAGTTGCGGCAAATAATGCTGTGGCAGGTTACGAAAGCATTCTTGTCCCAGAGAAAGATTATTTAGTAAGCTCAGCCAGTGGTGATAAATCAAGACTCTTGTTTGATAAATTGGAGGATAACTTTTTTGAGGGAGAATATAGTTCGCTTTACAATGATGGAATTATCTTAGAAATACTTTTAAACGGTAATCCCATGGATGCAGAAGTTGAGCTTTGGGTTCCCAATTCAACAAACTAATAAGAACTGATAGAAAATTATTATAGTTGCAGCAAGTAAGAGGAAAGGCACGAAAGGAAGTCGTTCCTTTTTCTTTTGCAGGAGAAAGACTAAAATCCCTGTCGCAGAAGCAAACTGGATCAAGATGAGTAATTCTGTCACACTAAAGACAAGCGCACAAGAAGCCAGAAAGAGAAAATCCCCTGCACCCATGCGAATATCGATAAAATGAGCCATGATTCCAAGGATAATGAAGAAGACCATGACTAGATTCCAACCACAGAAAGCCATGAGGATTAGGTGGAAAGTCATCCAGACCAGCAAGGGATATTCCTGATGGCGAAAGTCATAGATTCCTAAGGTCAGGCCAGCAGTGATGAGGATGATTTGACCCAAGGAAATCCATCCCCAAGACCAAGCTAGAAAAAGTAACCCCAAGCCCAATTCAAAAAGGGAATACCAGAATGGATAGCGAGCCTTGCAGTAGCGACAGCGAAAGCGATTGAAGAGCTGAGAGAGGATAGGAATCAAATCTAAGGGACGCAAGCGAGTCTGACAGGAATCGCAGTGACTAGCTGGTCGGATAATGGATTGCTCAGGAAAACGGTCAATGACCAAACCCAAGAAAGAAGCGAGAATGCTCCCGACAAGAAAAAAATAAAGATCAATCATACTTATCTATTCGTAAAAAATAGAAGAAGTAGTATAATAAAGAAACATTGATAAGATGGTGAGGTCAAGATGACAATTCGTTTTGAAGAAAATGTGAGCATAGAAAATGCTCAGCTCGTATGCCAATGGTCCAACTCCCTTGGCAAATCCTTTCAAGAACAATGGATGGGAACAATGATTCCTTTTCCCTTAACAATTCAAATCTTGCAAGATTTGAAAGGAATCTTTTCAATCTTTGATGGACAAGAGTTTGTGGGGCTTATCCAGAAAATCAGGCTAGAAGACAGGAATCTTCATATCGGGAGATTTTTTATCAATCCCCAGAAACAGGGGCAGGGCTTAGGTAGCCAGGCTTTAAGGAAATTTGTTAGTTTGGCCTTTGAAAATGAAGACATAGACACTATTTCTCTAAATGTCTACGAGGCAAATCAAACAGCTTACAAGCTTTACCAAAAAGAAGGATTTGAAACCGTTCAAATGGTTGAAGTACCTATACGAAAATACATCATGAAAAAGGGCAGATAACAGTCAGGTGGGGCTAGAGTCCCAAGGATTTTTAAGGAAAAGGAAGTTCTCTTTCAAAGTTAGAAACAAGACTTCTATGATTTCTTAGATAGAGGAGATAAAAATGTCGAGACCTAGAAAAATACGAATCTTGCTCGCTTCTGTACTTGCCTTAGTTGTTGGTATCACTCTTTATTTTCAGTATCAAAGCCACCAAGAACGGTTCCAATTAAAGACCTCCTTTGAAGAAAAGGACACTATAGCCGTCTTAAAACATTTAACGGCGTCAGGAAAATATGCGTCTGACATGCGAAAAGCTGGCTATATTGTTCCTCCCGACGGTGCTATCCGCTTGGATGGAGGAATTGACTCCATAGGGATAAAAGGAGACATTGATTTGAAAATGTCGAATCCTAGAAAGGATGAAGTCTCGGTTTTATTTCAAACAATGGTAAATGAGGAAAAAATAGATGCCTACTATATTTTAGATAATCATTTAACCCTAAAACGTAGTTACTATTCTCATATTAGTAATCAAAAAAAAGAAGATGTGAACATCTCTCAAGCAGAAGAAGAACGCCTATTAAAGGTTGTTCAAAAAGAGTTGAAAGCTTTTCTAGACAAGATGTATCAGACTTTGTATGGTTGATGTTACTAGTGAGAAATGGATGCGAGACTCTGTTCAGAATGTCAAGGATGATGAGAAAGGAGGGACAAAATGTTTACAGAATTGATCTTTATTGTCTCTTTTGTGTTACTTTTACGTTTGTTTAAAAGTAGGCGCTCACGAATGATTATAGGAGTCTTGTATAGTTTGCTGCTAGTCTGGTTTGTCTTTTCCGTTTTGAACTATGGCAAATACACTCTTCAACCAGGTCAATCCGTCAACTTAAGAGTAAATCCCAGAACACAAGATTTGGAATACTATTCAATCTTCATCTTGAAGAAAAACGATTCAAGTAAAATTAAATTAACTGGCTCTAGTGTTTGGAGTGAGAGTAATGGTGATGTTTACTATGAAGTAGAGGGACAAAAAATTACAAAAAGCCATGGTTTCGATGAGGAGGATGAAGAACTTCCAAACAATCAAGCAGATATTTATTTAGAAAAAGATGGAGTTGTTGTGAGTTACCAAGGTGAAAAAGTGTTTGATGCCACCAATAACAAGCCCTACACGATAACCATTACCAATGTAGACAACCAACCAGCCCAATTTGAAGCTCAGGTGGTGGATAAGTAAGCACGTCTAGTAGTGTGTAAGCTTTTAAATGTTCTTTCTTTAAAAGGGAGATATTATTTTAAGTAAACAAAAAAGCCTTGATTCCAAGGCTTTTCCTGTTAAGAATCTCTTTTAACGAAAAATGGGAAGCGTGTTTAGAATCCGATCTACAAAAAAGAGGACATTTACGGTCCTCTTTTTGACTACTATAATGAAAAGGTCAATTAACGTTTAGCCTTATTTTTCGTCTTTGTGAAGCATGTTTTTAACACCTTCAATAGCGCCTTCGACAGCGTCTTTTGCATCTTCAGCAACTTCTTTTACTTTAGAAACAACTTTTTCAGCTGTTCCTTCTTTTTCCATTTTTTCATCGCCGATCATTTTGCCGACACCTTCTTTAATGGAACCTTTTGCTTGGTTTAATTTTTCTTCTGTTGACATGATTCTGCCTCCTTTAAATTGATTGATTTTGATTAGATGAATTAGTGTACGCGAGCATTTTCCTTTGTTTCGCCTTTAACGGCTTCAACACCTTCGCCTACTTTTTCTTGAACAGCAGCAACACCTGAACCGATACCAGATTTCACTTTTTCAAATTGTTCTGAAGCAAATTCTCCTGTTGAAGAAGCCACGTCAGTTACTCGATCTTGAAGGCTAACTGAATCTGCTTCATGCTGTTCCTTCGTTTTGATATCAACAACATTCACATTGACTTCAACAACTTCTAGATCCGTCATTTTTGTAACTTGTGATACGACAACATCTTTGATTTCTTTGTACAAAGCAGGGACATTCTTTTGGTATTCAACAACAATGTTCAAGTCAACTGCAACTTGCTCTTTCCCAACTTCAACATTGACACCATGAGTGACATTATCTGTATTGATAATTTTTTCTGTTAGATTAGAGAAGAATCCTCCATCCACATCCAAAAGTCCAGGTACTTTTTCAAGCGAAAGACCAATGATTTTTTGGATTACTTTGTCTTCATAAGTGAGTTCCCCTTTGACATTTTGAGAAACAACAGCAACATCTTTTTTATCTACATTTTTATCTACGTTTGACATACGAGACTCCTTTATTTATTTAAATATTTTTCCTTAACATAGTATCCAGCAAATGCTCCTAAACCTCCACAGATTAACACAAATAGTGTTTTGAAAAAGCCAAAGGATAAGATAAAGCAAGCGAGAATGACACTTACTAGACCTGCAATAATTGGATACTGATATTTTTTAAACCATTCCATTTTTTACTTCCTTACTTTACACGACTAACAGTCTTTTTGGTCGTTTTTGGAGGTTCAAATTCTTTCACTTTAACTTCAAGTTTTACCTCACGTTCAATACCAAAGAACTGCTTTAATCCATGAGTTATTTCATTCTGAATGACAAGACATCGTTTTGAGATGTTGTCTGAAGGAAGAATTTTGCCCTCAACATAAACGAAACATTTATTTTTGCGGCTATTTACATGGACTGTTGGTTCTTTGATCAACTGATGATCAATGACCAAACATCGAACAAAGCCTTCGATAGCTGAATTTTTTAGTTTTAATGTATCTTCTTGAGTCTCTAATTGAATCTCTAAATACTGTTTAGGATAGAAGAGTATTACTAGCATTGAAATTAACACTAAAACAGATAGGACAAGTGTCCCCCAAAAGACATATCTAGCAATCAGAAATTCAGCGTAGAGTTCTCTCCAACTGAATAAGTGGATATCTAAATCACTGACCTGATGATAATCTATGAGAATAGGAAGGAAAATAGCCAAGATTAAAATACAGAAAATAAGTAACAATATTTTCTTTGATTTTGACATATTAAATCCTTTCAATTGAAAAGCTTTAAACCATAATTTTACCCGTCTACAGTATTCAAAATTATGGCTTATCACTTTGAATTTCTTATTAGGTAATGCTTATTTTTTACCAAATAGAAATGAAACGACTGCAACAACAATCACTGCACCTACGATTGACGGAATAATAGCCATTCCAGCCAATGAAGGCCCCCAGCTTCCTAGAAGTGATTGCCCTACAGATGAACCGATAAGACCTGCAAAGATATTTGCAATCAATCCCATTGAACCACCTTTTTTAGTGATTGCACCTGCGATGAGACCAATAAGACCTCCTACAATAATGGACCACAACATAGTGTATCCTCCTTTTCTATTTCTAAATCAAAGAATCAACATCTTTGATTGAACTAATTATATACTATCTCAACTTGGAAGCATAATAGTTCGTCTTAAAAACCGTACTGTAAACATGTACTCTAGATACAGATAAATAAGAAAAGCTTGATTCTAATGAGTTTCTAGGTGATGAAGCGAGTCTTTTCATAGCAAGCAAAAGTCGTTGTAAGAGGATAAATACACTCTATGTGGTATAATTGCATGAAGATTGAAAGACAATCAATTAGTTTATTATAAAGAAAGAAAAGTTATACATGAGAGATTTATTATCGAAAAAAAGTCACAGACAATTAGAATTATTAGAATTACTATTTGAAAACAAACGCTGGTTTCATATTTCAGAACTAGCAGAATTATTGCACTGTACAGAACGTTCTGTAAAAGATGACTTGTCCCAAGTCAGATCTTCTTTTCCTGACCTGATATTTCATTCCTCAACAAACGGCATCCGTATCATTAACACTGATGATAGTGATATTGAGATGGTCTATCATCATTTTTTTAAGCATTCAACCCACTTTTCAATTTTAGAATTTATCTTCTTTAATGAAGGATGTGATACTGATAGTATTTGCAAAGAGTTTTATATCAGTTCTTCCTCTCTTTACCGTATCATCAGTCACATTAATAAAATTATTAAGAAACAATATCGTTTTGAAGTTAGCCTCAATCCAGTTCGAATCACTGGAAATGAGATTGATATCCGTTACTTTTTTGCCCAGTATTTTTCAGAGAAATATTATTTCCTTGAATGGCCTTTTGAAGATTTTTCGGTAGAACCCTTGTGTAAGCTGTTGGCACTGGTCTATAAAGAAACTGCATTTCCAGTCAATTTCGCAACTCAACGAATGTTAAAGTTACTCCTCGTAACAAATTTATATCGAATAAAGTTTGATCATTTCTTAGAAGTTGAGAAAAATTCTTTTAACACCCAATTGTTGGAATCTTTCATGCAGGCAGAAGGAATTGACGAGATTGTAGCGAGCTTTGACTCTGAATATCAGATCTCTCTGAATAAAGAAGTGATCGGTCAACTGTTTGTATCCTATTTTCAAAAAATGTTTTTCATAGATGAAGAAGTATTCTTGAACTATGCAAAAACAGACAGCTATGTAAAAAAATCGTATCAGTTATTGGGAGATCTAGTAGATCAGGTATCAAGAGAGTATAATCTTCAAGTAGACAATAAAGACAATCTGATTTGGCATCTGCACAATACGACACATCTGCATCGCCAGGAATTATCAACAGAGTTTATCTTATTTGATCAAAAAGGCAATACAATCAAGAACTTTCAAAATATTTTCCCTCGATTCGTTTCAGAGGTGAAGGAAGGGATTGAACACTATCTAGAGGCTTTGGATATGGATCGTAGTTCAATGAAGGTCAATCATTTGACCTATACGTTTATCACCCATAGCAAACACTTAGTGCTAAATCTTTTACAAAACCAACCTAAATTAAAGGTTTTGGTTATGAGTAATTTTGATCAGTATCATGCAAAATCAATAGCTGAGACACTTTCTTACTATTGCAGCAACAATTTTGAACTGGAAGTTTGGAGTGAATTAGAGTTATCACTTGAGTCTCTAAAAGAATCACCATACGACATCATTATTTCTAATTTTATTATTCCTCCTATTGAAAATAAGAGATTGATTTATTCTAATAATGTCAATACAGTCGCTCTCATCTCTTTGCTTAACGCAATGATGTTTATTCGATTAGACGAGTAACTAAGAATAACAAAAAACGCTATGTAGCGTTTTTTGTTTTATAAGAAAAGAATTTCCTCTATACTAGACTCAGAATATCCTAAGAACTTAAACAAAAAAGCCTTGAAACCAAGGCTTTTCCTGTTGTATCTAGATGCCCCCTGCAGGGCTCGAACCTGCGACCCATAGATTAAGAGTCTACTGCTCTACCAACTGAGCTAAGGAGGCAAAGAAAAAGCTGTATTGGTGCCGAAACTTCACGGTTTGTATTGAACCCGCGCAATTAAGCAGGTGGGCAACTCGCTCTAACTGAAGCTGTTTCCGTGTGAGACGGCCTACATGCTGTTAGAAGACTTTTGTTTCCCTAATAATACAAAAAATAGTCGGTCAACACTTAAGTGTGAAGTCGTACACCACAGCGTTTCTATGTTTATATGATACCACTTTTTCAAAAAAAATCAAGAGGAAAATGCAATTATTTGAAAAGGATTTCACAAGTCCCGTAATTTATCAATGGTTTCCTTGCGTTGAGCTAAAGCCCGTTCGTATTTGCCAGTATCTTCCGGAGTGAAGTAGTGCTGATCTTTAATTTTTTCTGGCAGATAGTCCTGCTTGACCCAGTTTCCAGGATAGTTGTGCGGATAGAGATAGTTTTGCGCATTCCCTAGTTCCTTGCTTCCACTGTAGTGGCCATCGCGCAGGTGGCGCGGAATAGGTAAATGACCTGATGTTTTGAGGTCAGCAAGGGCCTTGTCCATGGCCACATAGGCTGAGTTGGATTTTGGAGAGAGGGCCAAGTCAATCACGACATTGGCAATGAGAATGCGAGCTTCTGGGAAGCCAATCTTTTGAGCAGCATCTAGAGCAGTTACAGTATGAATCTGAGCTTCAGGATTGGCCAAACCGATATCTTCATAAGCGATGACGGTCAAACGACGAGCGAGACTGGGCAAATCTCCAGCCTCAATCAAGCGGGCCGCGTAGTGGAGACTGGCATCGACATCCGAGCCACGAATGGACTTTTGCAGGGCTGAGAGGACATCGTAGTGACCGTCCCCATCCTTGTCCATAGTAATATAGCTTCGTTGGAGGCTGTTTTCCATGATATCCAGTGTGATATGGTGGATACCCTTGTCATTTTCGGGAGTAGAGAGAACGGCTAAGTCTAGTGAATTAAAGGCAGAACGCAGGTCTCCATTTGTAGAGGTCGCGATGAAATCCAGTGCATCCTCATCTAGCTCTACTTGGAAATCAAAACCACGCTCAGGGTCAGTTAGAGCGATTTGAATCGCTCCTTTTACATCTTGATTAGACAAGGGTTCTAACTCAAAAATCTGAACACGGCTACGAATGGCTGGAGTGACAGAAAAGAAGGGATTTTCAGTCGTCGCACCAATCATGATGACCAGACCACTTTCCAAGAGGGGGAGCAGAAAATCTTGCTTAGTCTTGTCAAGACGATGGATTTCGTCTAGTAATAGAACGAGACCACCTGAAAATTTAGCTTCTTCCGCGATTTCTTGCAGTCGCTTTTTACTATCGACTGTCGCATTAAAGGTCCGAAAGGCATACTTGGTCGTTCCAGCGATGGCAGAGGCAATACTGGTCTTTCCAATACCTGGAGGTCCGTAGAGAATCATGGAGGACAGACGATTTGCTTCCACCATGCGACGGATAATTTTTCCAGGTCCGACTAGATGCTTCTGACCAATGACCTGGTCGATGGTTTTTGGGCGCATGCGAAGCGCGAGATTGTCTGGCATAGCAGTCCTTTCTAACATGGATTTTCTGATGTATATGTGGTAAGATGGTAGTATCTATTTTAGCATATTTCCGAGCAATCGGGGCGATTAAAGAGTCGCATAGAAAGAGGACAAAATGGCAACATACGGATTTTTAGATGTTTTAGAGGAGGAGTTGGACAAGAACTTTCCTTTTGATTATGAGATTAGTTGGGACAAGCGCAATCACGCGGTTGAAGTGAGTTTTTTACTGGAAGCGCAAAATGCTGCTGGTATAGAGATGCTGGATGAGGACGGAGAGGTTTCGTCAGACGATATCCTCTTTGAGGAAGCGGTACTCTTTTACAATCCTGCCAAGTCAACAGTCAATGAAGAAGACTATTTGACGGTCATCCCTTACCTGCCTAAAAAAGGATTTTCTCGTGAATTTTTAGCTTATTTTGCACTTTTCCTCAAAGATACTGCCGAGGTTGGGCTGGATGCCCTCATGGACTTTTTGGAAGACCCAGAAGCAGAAGAGTTCGTCATGGAATGGAACCAAGAAGTCTTTGAAGAAGGAAAAGTCGGTTTGGAAGAAGGAGAATTTTACCCTTATCCGAGATACTAGGAAACTTTAAAAATAAGGAATTCAAAGAGGAGAGAGCATGTTAGAGAAAATCAAACAAATTTTTATGAGAAAGTCAGATAAATCTGAGTTTTCTTCCTCTTCTCTTCCTCGCAATCGCTTTGCGGATCTAGATTTCGAGCGAGTATTGAAGTTTGGAACTCGTCGCCTCGTTAATGAGGAGGGACGCTACGCAGAGGATGGTAAAATCACAGAACTTGAATTTCCTGAAGATTTTGCGGAATTTGAATTTCTAGTTGGTTTTAAGACGGAGGAAGAAGAGCAGTTTCAACAACTATTAGCTCGTTTAAATAGTATTGACAATGCCATTCAGTCTTGTTTGGAAAGTGAGATGCAACAACCCATCCCTCAGTTTGCCAAGGATTTGGGCTATACTCAGAAGAGGTGGGAAAGGACATTTTACTTCCATCCTTGGGTATTAAGTTTTGAGGAAAATCCGCCTAATCTTCGCTATGTTGCAGATTATGTAAATGATGAGTTTACCGTTTATTTTGCTAAAAAACATGGTAGATGGCAGGCATACTGGGATGCAGATTGCCAAAAGGTGATTGAAGAAAGCTAGCTAGGGGTTTTCTATAGAGTAGTAGTTATGATAAGAAAAGGTCATCATCATGGAATTATTGGATAAACACTTGGATTTTACGGGTTGTAAAATTGCCCTCTTTTGTGGAGATAAGCTACTGACCATCTTGCGTGATGACAAGGACAATATCCCTTGGCCCAATATGTGGGAATTGCCAGGTGGTGGTCGCGAAGGGGACGAAAGTCCTTTCGAGTGCGCAGCGCGTGAAGTTTATGAAGAACTAGGAATTCATCTGACTGAGGATTGCCTGCTCTGGAGCAAGGTCTACCCCAGCATGCTCTATGAAGGTCGGCAGTCTGTCTTTATGGTCGGTCAGCTAAGTCAAGAACAATTCGACAATATCAACTTTGGAGATGAAGGACAGGCTTATAAGCTGATGAGCATTGAGGAATTTTTGAATTCTAAACAAGCTGTGCCTCAGCTACAGGCGAGATTGAGGGATTATTTAAAAGAAAGTGAATAGAAAGGATGGTTCGGTTAAATTTCTAAACTGAACCCGCCCTAAACACTGTGCCAAAAAGATAAACTTCTCATAGACACAAGCGTCTTCAGAGAATTTCCTATTTGGCTTTGTGCATGACGGGCTTGGTATCTTAATTATGAAAACATGGCAAGAGTTAAAAGTAACGGTTAAGCGTGAGGGAGAGGAGCTGGTCTCTAATCTCTTGATTGAGCTGGGAGCGCAAGGTGTTGCGATTGAAGACAGCATGGACTATGTGGGAAATGTGGACCGCTTTGGCGAGATTTTCCCAGAGGTTGAGCAACAAGAAGAAATTGTAGTGACCGCCTACTACCCTGATACGGTTGATGTGGCAGTGGTTGAAGCTGATTTGCAGGCTCGTCTAGCAGAATTGACGGATTTTATGGATTTGGGAGAGGTCAAGGTTGGCACGACTGACTTGGCTGAGGAAGACTGGGCTGACAACTGGAAGAAATACTATGAGCCCGCCCGCATTACTCATGATTTGACCATTGTGCCGTCCTGGACGGACTATGAGGCGACTGTGGGAGAAAAGATTATCAAGTTGGATCCTGGTATGGCCTTCGGGACAGGAACGCATCCAACCACTAAGATGAGCCTTTTTGCTTTGGAGCAGGTTCTTCGTGGTGGCGAAACGGTGCTAGATGTGGGAACTGGTTCAGGTGTCCTTTCTATTGCCAGCTCGCTTCTTGGTGCTAAGGAAATTTTCGCCTATGACCTGGATGACGTGGCTGTTCGTGTGGCTCAGGAAAATATTGAGCTCAACCCTGGCATGGAAAATATCCATGTTGCTGCTGGAGATTTGCTTAAGGGGGTTGAGATTGAGGCAGACGTGATTGTGGCTAATATCTTAGCGGATATTCTCATTCATCTGACGGATGATGCTTATCGCTTGGTCAAGGATGAAGGCTATCTCATCATGAGTGGCATTATCAAGGACAAGTGGAACATGGTACGTGAGTCAGCTGAGTCAGCTGGTTTCTTCCTTGAAACCCACATGATCCAAGGGGAGTGGAATGCCTGTGTCTTCAAGAAAACCAAAGATATCTCTGGTGTGATTGGAGGCTAGCATGCAGCAGTATTTTGTCAAAGGCAGTGCAATCTCTCCTGTCACTATCGAGGACAAGGAAACCAGCAAGCACATGTTTCAGGTCATGCGGCTGAAAGAAGATGATGAGGTTACCTTGGTCTTTGATGATGGCATTAAGCGCTTGGCGCGCGTGCTAGATGTGGAAAATCGTCAGTTTGAGTTGGTTGAAGAGTTAGCTGACAATGTAGAACTACCAGTCCAAGTGACCATCGCATCAGGCTTCCCTAAGGGAGACAAGCTGGAGTTTATCACTCAAAAAGTAACGGAACTGGGTGCTAGTCAGATTTGGGCATTTCCAGCAGATTGGTCAGTTGCCAAGTGGGATGGTAAGAAATTGGGCAAGAAAGCCGAAAAACTAGAAAAAATCGCCCTTGGAGCAGCAGAGCAAAGCAAGCGTAATCTGGTCCCAAGTATCAAACTTTTCGAAAAAAAAGCAGATTTTTTAGCGCAACTAGACAAATTTGACTCTATCGTAGTGGCCTACGAAGAGTCGGCTAAAGAAGGAGAATCAGCTGCTCTTTTACAAGCAGTTAGTGACCTTGAAAAAGGAGTCAAATTGCTCTTTATCTTTGGTCCAGAAGGTGGTTTATCACCTGCGGAAATTGAAAGTTTTGAAGCCAAAGGAGCTGTTTTAGCAGGTCTTGGACCTCGTATATTAAGAGCAGAAACAGCACCACTTTACGCCTTATCTGCTCTTAGTGTTTTAGTAGAATTAGAGAAATAAGAGGAAGAAAATGGAACAAAAACACCGTTCAGAATTTCCAGAGAAGGAACTTTGGGATTTAACCGCCCTTTACCAAGACCGTGAGGATTTCTTGCGAGCAATCGAGAAAACGCGCGAAGATATCAACCACTTTAGCCGTGACTACAAGGGGAATCTTCATACGTTTGAGGAGTTTGAAAAGGCCTTTGCTGAATTGGAACAAATCTACATTCAGATGAGTCATATTGGCAATTACGCCTTTATGCCTCAGACGACAGACTATAGCAATGAAGAATTTGCCAATATTGCCCAGGCTGGGATGGAATTTGAAACTGATGCTAGTGTAGCCTTGACCTTCTTTGACGACGCCTTGGTGGCAGCAGACGAGGAAGTCTTGGACCGTTTGGGTGAATTGCCTCACTTGACGGCAGCCATTCGTCAGGCTAAAATCAAAAAAGCCCACTATCTAGGGGCTGATGTGGAGAAGGCCTTGACAAATCTGGGTGAAGTCTTTTACAGTCCACAGGACATTTATACTAAGATGCGAGCTGGGGACTTTGAAATGGCTGACTTTGAAGCCCATGGAAAAATCTACAAAAACAGCTTTGTGACCTACGAAAACTTCTACCAAAACCACGAGGACGCTGAGGTTCGTGAGAAATCTTTCCGTTCTTTCTCAGAGGGACTTCGTAAGCACCAAAATACGGCTGCGGCAGCCTACTTAGCTCAGGTCAAGTCTGAAAAACTGTTGGCAGATATGAAGGGCTACGACTCGGTTTTTGATTATCTTCTAGCTGAGCAAGAAGTGGACCGTGCCATGTTTGACCGTCAGATTGACCTCATCATGAAGGACTTTGCGCCAGTTGCTCAGAGATACCTCAAGCATGTTGCCAAGGTCAATGGTCTTGAAAAGATGACCTTTGCAGACTGGAAATTGGACTTGGATAGCGCTCTTAATCCTGAGGTGACTATTGACGATGCCTATGATTTGGTCATGAAGTCAGTAGAACCTTTGGGACAAGAATATTGTCAGGAAGTTGCTCGCTATCAAGAAGAACGTTGGGTGGACTTCGCTGCCAATAGTGGCAAGGATTCTGGCGGTTATGCGGCGGATCCATATCGCGTGCACCCTTATGTCCTTATGAGCTGGACAGGCCGTTTGAGCGATGTCTATACCTTGATTCATGAGATCGGGCATTCTGGTCAATTCATCTTTTCAGATAATCACCAAAGTTACTTCAACGCCCATATGTCGACTTACTACGTCGAAGCGCCATCAACCTTCAATGAATTGCTTTTAAGTGATTACTTGGAGCACCAGTCTGATGATCCGCGTCAAAAACGTTTTGCCCTTGCTCACCGTTTGACAGACACCTACTTCCATAACTTTATTACCCACCTCTTAGAAGCAGCCTTCCAGCGCAAGGTTTATACATTGATTGAAGAAGGAGAAACCTTCGGAGCAAGCAAACTTAACAGCATTATGAAGGAAGTCTTGACGGATTTTTGGGGAGATGCCATTGAAATTGACGACGATGCGGCTTTGACTTGGATGCGTCAGGCCCACTACTACATGGGCTTGTATAGCTACACCTACTCAGCCGGACTTGTCATCTCGACTGCGGGTTATCTTCATCTGAAACATTCAGAAACTGGAGCCGAAGACTGGCTCAATCTCCTCAAATCAGGTGGCAGTAAGACACCACTTGAGTCAGCCATGATTATCGGAGCCGATATCTCAACAGATAAACCACTCCGTGATACCATCCAGTTCTTATCAGACACAGTTGACCAGATTATCGCATACAGTGCTGAGTTGGGAGAGTAAGGGTATCCAGTGTCGGATTTAAGACGGTTTATCGATAAGATGAATACACAAAAATCACCTGTTTTAGGTGATTTTTTCATGATTTAAAGATTTATTCAAATTTTCCTTTATTGGCTTCATTTGAAGCCTTCATGCTAATTTGTAAAAGGTTGGCGAGATTTTCATTATCAAGGCTAGCTTCTCCATTATTATCCACTTTTATGGCGAGGTAATGAGTGTTACGATCAAGATAATCCATTCCCTCTAAGTCGACATAGTTATTTGCTTTAAAATCAAGCGCCGCTAATTGATAAACAAATCGAATATTTAGAGCTTTAGCATAGTCTGTTTCAAGAACCTTTTGTTGTTCTTCTGCCAGTCCTTGAAAGAATTCGAGACTGTCTGTGTGATAGGATGCTTTGACTTCATATTGGTAAGTATCTACAGATGGGGACATAAATTTCAAATAAACCAGGTCGCCTTCTACCTTATAGTCCTCAAGAGTATAGGCACCTGCTTTTCCTAATGCATTGGTGTTGACCTTGAAAAACATTGGTGCATAAATTTTGAGAGGATATTTTTCTCCCTTATACTCAAAGATGGTATCATTTGAAAAATTCGGACGGATTTTAGTTAACTCAGGGACTAAATATTCGTTCCAAATCTTATCAAATAACTCTTCTTGATTGCTAGCACCCGCTGATTTCACAACTAGGTCAAAATTTTCTTGATTGACAAAGACAGCATCCACTAATTTGAGGGCTGTTTGAACCTTAGGATCAGAAATTTCCTTTTTCTTTTTTTCAAGATTCTCAGCCGCCTCTTTCGTGCGATCTAGAGTTTTATTAAATTGACTGCCACTGTTGGTTTCAACAAAGGTTCTCTCATAGTTGGTAGGTTCAACTTTGGCATTCCAGTCAAATGAAGCGGCAGGACCAGTTACATCTTTCTTGTGATAGGTAGAGGCCTGATTGTTTGAATTATTTGTAGAACTAGTAGATGGCTTTGATGAGCAAGCACCAAGGGCTAAGGCTAGTGTTGTCACACAAGCTAGGCAACAAAGTCTGAACGATTTTTTCATACATTTCTCCTTCAAGTAATGCTTGTTATTCATTGGCTATTATATCATGACCTTTAGGATTACAGTGTTTTAAAATGAATTAGACAGGATTTTAACATCATAGATGAAACAGTCATATCAGCCTTTTATGATATACTATAAGGGAAATATGATTAGTTGTTTTATTAATTATCATAAGCAAGGAGAGGGTTATGAAAAAACGCATATTTCTCACAATGTTACTTTTAGGAGGATTGATAATGATAGGATTGGCAGGGTGTGGAGAAAATAAAAATAGTCGAGAATGGATTGAGAACAAAGTCTCCGAGGTCAGTCGTGTCTATCCAACCGAGAATCTGTTTGACTTGTTTAAGCAATTTCCGGAAGGGTTTGAGGTCTATCAAGTATACATGAATGATAAAGTTAGCATAAAAATATACTTAACCGGAAATAGTCAGTTCAAGACGATAACTGGTAAATTAATTCGAAAAGATTTAAAGTTAGAAAAAAAGACAGACATTATAGATGTTAATTACATAGAACAGCAATTTATTTTTTCAGATGAAGAAAGAGCGAGGGAAATTTGGGAACTTAAAGGTTTTCTGTTTCAAGAATTAACGATTAATAAAAGTATTTTATCTGAGTTTAAATTAGAAAATAAGAGTTATAACAGTGTAACTAATGGTTTTGACATATCTTATAGTGTGAATAATCCAATAATAAACAAATTTTTTAAAATGGATGGTCTTAAAAATGGCGTATTAGAATTTGGAAGCTCTTTGCAGAGTAATGATTATTACTATTATTCTGTTGTTGTTGATTACAAAGACGGTTATTATTTTAGAGAAACAGTGTCTAATGGAGAGTTGAATAATGGTGAGTAGTGGTATTCCAACTTTAGATGCTTCTAATCTAACTTATAAATTTGAATAAGATGCAAGGAAATGTTGCTTTTATGGTATATTATAAGGGAACTATGATTAGCTATTTTGTTGAATATCATAAATAAGGAGAAGGTTATGAAAAAACGCATGTTTTTCGCAATGTTACTTTTAGGAGGATTGATTATGATAGGATTGGTAGGATGTGGAGAAAATAAGAACAGTCGAGTATGGATTGAGAACAAAGTCTCTGAGGTCAGTCGTGTTTATCCAACTGAAAATCTCTTTGATTTGTTTAAGCAATTTCCGGAAGGGTTTAATATTACTCAAACATTCTATAAGGATTCGCTCAGAACAGTAGTTTCCTTAGATGGAGATGCAGAAAATCAAACCATAAAAGGAAAGATAGAGACTATAAAAATATCTACCGAACCATATAAAGAAGAAGTGAAAGACCATGTTGATGTAGAATATAAAGATGGTCAATTTATATTTTCTAACAATGAGGTAGCGGAAAAAATTTGGGGTTATAAAAGTTTTCTATTCCAAACATTAAGTTTGAATAGAGATGTTTTATCTCAAATGAAGCTTGAAAAGTTTCAATATTTTTCAAATCGCAATGTGTTTGAAATCTATTATATTAGTGATGACTCTACAATAAATAATTTCCTTAATTCAAATGGAGAACACATTTTATCAATAAGTGGAGCGGAATCTTATAATAATACAAAAGGTTATCGATTGAATGTTAATATTGCTTTTAAGGATAACCCAAATGATGGAATGAGTGAGATAGTTTCAAGTTGGATAGATGATAGAAATAGTGTTTCTAATTAATTTGCTAACATTTAAAACATCCTGATTGACCTGATTATAAATAAGGAGCATGCGAAAGAATGAGTGAAAAAGAATCGGTTAACAGTGAAATTCCAACTCTGGATGCAGCGAATCTGACTTGTAAATTTGAATAAGATACAAGGAAATGTTGCTTTTATTGTATACCATAAGGGAACTATGATTAGCTATTTTGTTGAATATCATAAATAAGGAGAAGGTTATGAAAAAACGCGCGTTTTTCGCAATATTACTTTTAGGAGGATTGATAATGATAGGATTGGCAGGATGTGGAGAAAATAAGAACAGTCGAGCATGGATTGAGAACAAAGTCTCTGAGGTTAGTCGTGTCTATCCAACTGAAAATCTCTTTGACTTGTTTAAGCAATTTCCGGAAGGGTTTGAGATTAGAAGTATTGATACCTACGATGAGACGAAGGACTATTCTCGTTATCAGAAGATTGAACTCGTAGGAAATGCAGAAACAAAAGAAATAACTGGTAATTTTAAAAGAATAGAAGCTCGAGGTAATCCTTATGAAGAAAAAGTGCTTTTAGAAAGCCGTGTTGTGTACACTGAAAAAGGATTGGAATTTTTGAATCCAGAAGTTTCTAAAGATGATTTGTTTTATGATGGGTTTTTATTTCAAAAGTTAGAACTAAATAAAGCAATTTTGTCTCAATTGGAACTCAAAAAAACGTACTATAATTGGGAGACTGGTGATGCTTCTATTACTTATAAAAATGTAAATAGTAAAATTATTCAGGATTACTTCCATATACAATCAAGTGAATCGTTAGACCTTTTTATTAGTGCAGACCACTCTGCAACTATTGGCTATGAATACGGTTATCCTGTGGTTTTTGACGGAGAAAATATATCTCATTCAGAACTTATAACAGGAAAAAGTAAGAGTATGAAGAAGATAGATGCCAAATAGTAATGTGCCGACCTTAGATGCTTCTAATCTGACTAACGAATTTTAATAAGATAGCAAGGAAATGTTTCTTTTATGGTATACTATAAGGGAACTATGATTAGTTGTTTTATTGAATATCATAAGTAAGGAGAGGGTTATGAAAAAACGCATATTTCTCACAATGTTACTTTTAGGAGGATTGATAATGATAGGATTAACAGGGTGTGGAGAAAATAAAAATAGTCGAGCATGGATTGAGAACAAAGTCTCTGAGGTCAGTCGTGTCTATCCAACCGAGAATTTGTTTGATTTGTTTAAGCAATTTCCGGAAGGATTTGAGATTGAGCAGGTCTATTTCAAAAAGAAAAGTGATGGAATTGATGATTCTATTACAGAAATTAAGCTGAAAGGTGATGCAACATCGCATACAATAACGGGTACTCTTGCTAAAAGCCCAGCGAAGGAAGATGCGCCAAAAAGCGATGAAGTGGTAGTAAGTGTTCAATATATAGACAACAAATTTATTTTTTCTGATGAAGAAACCGCTAAAAGAATATGGAAGTTTGATGGTTTTTTGTTTCAAAAACTTGGTATAGATAAAGAGTTTTTAAGTAAATTATCATTAAAAAACAAACATTTTAATGGAAATAATGGTTCTTTTGATATAGATTATATTATTAAAAACACAACGATTAACCAATATTTTAATAAACAGCAACAAGCTGAAACAGTGCTAGGATTTGGTAGTTCTTTGAGGTTAGATGACTTTTATTATTATTCTGTTACTGTTGATTTTAATGATGGCTATTATTTTAAGGAGAGAGTATCGAATTAGGAGAGAAGTATGAGTAAAAAGGATACAGCGAATAGTGGTATTGCTACTCTAGATGCAGCAAATCTGACTTACGAATTTGAGAATGTGCGAGTTAATCAACCTGAAATTGGACATGATGATAGAAAACAACTTCTTAATGCAGTAGACAGAAGTAAACCTCTCCCCTCTAACCTCCAGTATCTAGATGATTTTCATGATGACTTTACTGGGACGAGTGGTACAGCCTTCCTAGATAAGGACAGTGGAGAGGTGATTATTGCCTATACGGGAACGAATCCTAATGCGGATATAGTCAAGGATGTCGCTACAGATGTCGGTAGTATAGCCATGGCGCTCGGTTTTCATTATGATGAAGCTTTCAAATTTTATGAAAGGATTCGACAGAGATATGGGGATAATATTACTCTAACTGGACATTCTTTAGGAGGTAACATCGCTCAGAGGGTGGCCTTAGAGTATAACGCTCCGCGTACTGTGGTATATAACTCAGCGCCTCTCTATTTAGAAGGTCTTATCGAATCTAAAGATAAAATCATAGATTATCTGACTCCGTGGGATTCGGCAAGGGAGAAGATAATCAATAAACAAAAGACATTCACAGGTCAAGTAGTACGAATCCGGACTCAAGATGACTTTCTTAACAATATCTCAAAACCTTTTTTAGGTGTATACTTGGGGGAAGATTATCTGCTTGAAAATTCCGGTGGGCACAGTATTGATCCAGATATTACGGGTGATAAAAATCAAATTAACCAAATCAAAGATATTTTGGAAAATCAGAGTCCAGAGAAGATGACTGGACTTGAAAAGAAGAACTATGAAACTCTGAAGAAATTACAAGGTGTCAAAAATCGACTTCTAAAGCAGTTGAGTACCCAATTTTTATCAGATGGTAGTATAAGTAGCCATGAGATGTTTTTCTTGGACAGCGTCCAAGCAACAGCTGTTGCGACGGCAATGACAGAGAGTGTCAGCAACGGACACAACGAGATTGAGGCAGTGGCGAAAAAAGCAGTTGCGGATGCAGAAACACTCTACGATAAAAGTAAAGAAGTTCCGTGGTTCGTCACAGAGTTAACTTATGATGAGATAGAGGATGTCTATGCAGAAGCTGGGGTAACGTATGATAGTATTGTGGGGCAGACTCAGAGACATTTTGATAAAAAAGTAAGTAAATCAGCTGAGATTGTAAAAGCCTTTACGGATTTGGAAACGAATATTCAGAAGGGTGTTGAACAAGCAGTTGAAGGAGATGAAAGCTTGGCAAGGGATATTAATCAATGGACAAACTAGAAGAAATTCAAATTAAAATAAAAAAGCAAGAAGATGGTCTTTTGTCCTTGGAGGATGACTATAGAACTGCTAAGAAGAAAATAGAAGAATCTTATGAAAATTTGTATGATAATCGTTCTCAGTTGACCAGATTATATGAGGAGTTTGAAAACATTGCTTATGATTTTGGTAGACAGAATTCTGGAGATGAGAGCGCGCGCCACCAATTTCTGATACTCTTAGAATCTTATTCAGTTGAGACAAGGAGTGAGTATCTTCGTCAATATGCTAAAATAGAGGCAAAAGATGAAGAGTTGCAGACTCAGTACCGAAAAGAGCGCTCTCGCTTAGAAAAAGAGTTAGAAGAGAGTTATAGTCAAAGAAAAGACTTATATGAGTTAGAAAGGAGGCAGAAGAAATGCTAGTGGATTTAGTCATAGATGCTTTGATTGGACCTATGTCAGAATCAGCCAGACGAGAAATCAAAAAAACATTAGAAAGAGCAGCTATCAAAGCATTTTGTGCTCCTCCTATAAAATCAGGTAGAAAAGGTATTGTAGATAAGTACGATGAGGAGATAGGGGTTCTTGCTATGACAAATAAGACTGCTGTAACGACTTTAGCAGCTCAAATGGATAGTTCAATTAATGGTTTAGGACAAAAAGCAATTAGCGAGGCTGTTAGTAAAAATAGTACATCTTTTGAAGATTTAACTCCGAAAAAGAAAAAATAGTGTTTTAACCATGCCCTATTCCTTCTCGATTTCCCCCTCCAACTATTTTTCCAAATATTCCTCTTCAAAGTCATCTTCGGATGGCTTTTTGATAAGTTACTAGAAAAGTAGAGGTACTTGAGATGCGTAAAAAATTACAAAGAAAAGTGACAGAAGAAAAACCAAGCTATAGTCGAGAAGAAATTCAGTGGTTGCTCGAGCATTTGGGAGATCCCTCTCCAGAAATTCGAGACGAACTTGTTTTTACGAGTTTGGCTAGAGGGATTCAAGAAGAGTTGTTTTCCCTTGAGCAATTTCAGTTTATTTCAGAAGAGATCTCCTCTGATGAAGGTCTATACAAAGAGATTGATAGTAGAGGAGTTTCGGCTCTTAAACGTTCTTTTAGGGCGCTTATTTATGCCAATCTTTTGTCTGCAGATGGTAACGAGCACTCTCTTTTCTATAAAGGTTTAAAAACTGATATAAGAAATGCTATGCTATCTCAAGGTTTGTATTACCTAAAAAAAGAAAAGGATACGACAGGATTTTCAAGTCAGTATGGTTGGGTTCACGCTTTTGCGCATGGAGCGGATCTCTTGACTGAAGTCGTTTGTCATCCAGATTTTCCTAGTAACAGAGTTTCTGAAGTATTTGATGTACTGGGTCAACTATTTAAAAGAATTACCATTCGTTTTACAAATGATGAGGATTGGCGGTTAGCGAGAGTACTTTATGAACCCATTTTGCAAGGGAAATTAGGGCAAGAACAAGTAGCTTCTTGGATAAAAACTATTGACTTTCCGATAGAAGACAGGGAAGATTTTTATAAATTTTCCAACTTCAGATCCTGTCTGTTGGAAGTCTATATCCAACTTGACCAGAAAAATAGTTTACAAGATGCCTTGAAAGAAGCCATTCAATCTTTTCAGTACTAAGGATAAGCGAGTCGTTTCATGATTTTCAAATAACTTTCCAATCAATTTTCTTGAAACCCTTTCCTTCTTTTGATAGACTAATACATAGTTTGAAAAAAGGAGATTTATCATGAAAAAATTTGTTGCTGAATTAATCGGTACATTTATGCTTGTGTTCATTGGAACAGGAGCTGTTGTTTTTGGAAATGGTCTTAATGGCCTTGGACACCTTGGAATTGCTTTTGCCTTTGGTTTGGCAATTGTGGTTGCAGCTTACTCAATCGGAACTGTTTCAGGTGCTCACTTGAACCCAGCAGTTTCGATCGCTATGTTTGTAAACAAACGTTTGTCATCTTCAGAACTTGTAAACTACATCCTTGGACAAGTAGTTGGAGCTTTCCTTGCGTCAGCTGCAGTATTCTTCCTCTTGTCTAACTCAGGCATGTCAACTGCTAGTCTTGGTGAAAATGCCTTGGCAAACGGTGTCACTGTCTTTGGCGGTTTCTTGTTTGAAGTTATCGCAACTTTCTTGTTTGTCCTAGTTATCATGACGGTAACATCAGCAAGCAAGGGCAATGGCGCAATCGCTGGTTTGGTAATCGGTTTGTCATTGATGGCCATGATCCTTGTGGGATTGAACATTACTGGACTTTCAGTAAACCCAGCTCGTAGCTTGGCTCCTGCTGTCTTGGTAGGTGGTGCAGCCCTTCAACAAGTATGGATTTTTATCCTTGCCCCAATCGTTGGTGGCGTTCTTGCAGCTCTTGTTGCGAAAAACTTCCTTGGAACAGAAGAATAATTGAAATTCAAAAAGCCTTGCTCCTCAGCTTGAGGAACAGGGCTTTTTCGTATCTGTTTAGCGGTTATCAATTTTCTCTGGATAAAGGTCGTGTTGGAAGAGACGCTGTTCTGCCAAGCCTTCATACTTGGTTCCAGGTCTACCGTAGTTGTAGTAAGGGTCGATTGAGATGCCACCGCGCGGAGTGAATTTTCCCCAGACTTCTAAATAGCGAGGGTCTAGTAGATTGACCAAGTCTTTCCCGATGGTGTTGATACAGTTTTCGTGAAAATCCCCATGATTTCGGTAGCTAAAGAGGTAGAGTTTGAGGGATTTTGACTCGACGCAGAGCTTGTCAGGAATGTAGGAAATATAAATGGTCGCAAAGTCTGGCTGAGCCGTAATAGGACAAAGCGAGGTAAATTCAGGACAGTTGAATTTGATGAAATAGTCATTTTCCACATGACGATTGTCAAAGGATTCGAGGACTTCTGGTTGATAGTCAAAAATGTAGTTGGTTTCTTTGTTGCCGAGGAGGCTTAGGTTTTTCATTTCTTCTTGTTGTGACATGATTTTTTCTTTCTAATTTAAACACCACGTTGGTTGTCGTAGAGGAGGGTATGGAGTTGAGGAAGGACGCGGACATTGCCCCAGCTATCGTCAGCAGCGACATGTTCCCAGAGTTCTTTGAGGCGATCCAGTTGGTCTTGGACAATATTGCCTGTAGCCTTGGGCTCAGGATTTCCTGCTGATAAGAAGAGGACATCTGGTTGGTAGCGTTCTTGAACCTCTTTGGCAAAGGCCAAATCGGCATCGTCAAAGACAGGGATTTTAAAGGTGACCTTGTCTGGATCTAGTTGGGAAACGATAAAGTCCAAGGTCTCAAAGTTGACTTCCATCTTTGATGAAGGGGGTTTGGGGCTCAGAGTGACCTGATCGATGTCTTTTAACCAATTTTGCCAGCGGGAGCCTTGGGTCTCAACTGCCAGAGTGACACCACGTTCCTTGAGCTTGGTGACGAGTTGAGCCATGTTAGCTGCTAGGATAGCAGGATTTCCCCCAGACAGAGTGACGTAGTCGTAGCTTCCTAGCTTATCTAAGGCAGCAATGACTTCATCAGCTGTCATACGAGTAGGTTTTTCAGAACCATCCCAAGTAAAGGCAGAGTCGCACCAGTCGCAGTGGTAGTCGCAACCAGCAGTGCGGACAAACATGGTTTTCTGCCCGATAGCACGACCTTCACCTTGAAAGGTTGGGCCAAAAATTTCCAGAACCGGTAGTTTGAGGACACGTTCCCTAGTCATCTAACCACTCCCGTCTAAACTCTGCAAAGGCAGTCGGAGTTTCATAGAGGCGAACGTATTCCAAACGGAGACTGCGCTCATCTGGTAACTCTTGACTCATGGTTTGGAAAATCCAGTAAACCATATTTTCAGCAGTCGTGTTCATATAAGGCAGGGTTTCATTGAGATAGCGATGATCCAAATGGGGTTCTAAGAAGTCCTTGTAGATAGCTTTGATATCTCCAAAATCGTAGGTCATGCCACGTTCATCTAAAAATCCACTGACAGCAATCTGCAGATGATAAGTGTGGCCGTGCAGGGATTTGCATTTTCCCTCATAGTGAAAGAGATGGTGGGCAGCATCGAAGGTAAACTCTTTTGAAACTAAGGTTCTGTGAGGATTGTAGACAAGAGATTCCCCAGTTTCCTGTTTGATTTCTTTGGGAGCAAAAAACATTAGCCCTCTCCTTTCTGTGAAAGATAAACATCTAAACCATGCTGACGTAGGTGGCAGGCTGGACAATCTCCACAGCCACTTCCGATAATCCCATTGTAGCAGGTCAAGGTCTTTTCACGAACGTAGTCAAAGGCACCGAGTTGGTCGGCTAATTCCCAAGTTTCAGCCTTATCTAGCCACATGAGAGGTGTTTGGATAACAAAGTCGTAATCCATGGCAAGGTTGAGGGTGACATTAAGAGATTTGACAAAGACATCCCGGCAGTCAGGGTAGCCTGAGAAGTCTGTCTCGCAGACACCTGTCACGATATCTTTAATGCCACGTTGCTTGGCAAGAACTGCTGCAAAGGATAGAAAGAGGTGGTTGCGGCCGTCAACAAAGGTATTGGGAACCTCTCCCTCTTTTTGCTCGATCTCCAGATCAGAGGTCAGGGCATTTTCAGTGATTTGTCCCAGCAGAGACATATCTAAGATGTGATGACGAATGCCTTGTTCCTTAGCGATTTCTCTAGCAACTTGAATTTCGAGATGATGGCGTTGGCCGTAGGCAAAGGTGACGGCTTCGACTGTTTCATAGTGTTCTTTAGCCCAAAAGAGGCAGGTTGTGGAATCTTGACCGCCACTAAAGACGACCAAGGCTGATTGACGTTTCATAGTACTCCTTCCAAAATGGGAAATGTTCAGAGCACGCAAAAAGCTCCCTTGAGGGGAGCTAAAAAATACCAAGTAGAGGTTTTTTTTAGCGATGGCATGTCCCAAACATCGTAATATTCTACCTACAGTCTAGCATATTTTTTGAAAAATGGCAAAGAGCAAGAAAAAAGAGACCAAATGAAGCACTTGGTCTCTCGTGTGATTAGCTCAATTCAGCAACGATGGCCTTGATTTGTTCTGCAGTATGAACACCTGCAACTTGTTTCACCACTTGGCCGTCTTTTTTGAAGAGAAGGGTTGGGATAGACATGATTCCAAAAGCACGAGCTGTGTTTGGATTTTCATCAACATCCATTTTAACGATTTTCAAGACATCTTCTGAAAGTTCTTCAGACAATTTATCCAAGATTGGACCTTGCATACGACATGGACCACACCAAGTTGCCCAGAAGTCTACCAAGACCAAACCGTCTTTTGTTTCTTGTTCAAATGTTGCATCTGTAATTGCTTTTGCCATTGTATTTCTCCTTTTTTAGTTATATTGGCTTAAATCTTTTTTCATGAGATAGAAGAAGACATCTCCATAAGTCCCATGGTAGTCCAAATCATGACCATTGTAGGTTAATTTTTGGACAGGGTAGTAGTCTGTGACGCCGATGAGGCAGGCATGTTGAGAACGTTCAAAGTCTTGGTAAGACTCGAAAGTCATGGTTCTCTCTTGCTTGCTGGCGTCTAGGTAGGTAATTTCGATCATATAAAACTCCTTTGTTCGATCTTGACTTTATTGTACTCCTTGAAAAGAGGAATGTCAAGAAAAATGATTGCGCACGCAACTTTTCTAGAAAATATGATTATGAAATGAAATCAAGACTCGTCTCCAGTCTTTCTTCGACAGCCTTTTGCAGGTAAGCTAGAGTTGTCTGTCCCTCGTCAGTCAGGCAGATAAAGCTAGCCCGTCTATCCTGATCGCAACACCGGCGACTAAGCAAACCGCAGTTTTTCTCTTCCAGGCGAGCCACCATTCGAGAAACAGCGCTCGGACTGAGATGGAGTTTATCTGGCAGGTCAATCTGCCGTAAAGATTTTTCATCAGCTAGGTCCAGATAGTAGAGTAGGTAAAACTCTTTCAAGGTCAACCTTTGTTCACTCTGCTGGGCAATAGTTTCTTCCAACAAGGCTTCCATTTCCTTTTGACGGCGGTTGTAGTCAAACCACTTTTCCAAATAGGTCATTGCTTTCTCCTTTCTTTTCAAAGTAAAAATCACAAAGTCATTACTGATTATCTTTGTAACACAAGATGATTGCGCATGCAATGATTATACTACTTTTAACTAATCCTTGCAAGAAAGAAGAATTTCAATATTTCCTTGAAATTTTCTGAAAAAAGAGTAAACTGGTATGCAAGAAGTCTATTTCGTGGAGTTTAGGATGAAATTATATGTTCAATTAATGATTCTCTTTGTGATTTCTCTAATCGGTGAGGGAATCTCCAGTTTCTTTCATCTGCCCATCCCAGGCAGTATTATCGGTTTGATTATTCTCTTTCTAGCCTTACAGTTCAAGTGGCTAAGGACCAGACATGTCAACATGGTCGGGAATTTCTTGCTGGCCAATATGACCATTCTCTTTTTGCCACCAGCAGTGGGTATCATGGAAAAGTTTGATGTGATTGCTCCTTATCTTTTTCCTATCGTCTTGATTGTCTTTTTTGCGGCTGTCATCAACATTATCCTTATTGCCCTAGTGGTTCAGTTTATCAAGAGACGATTTGAGGGAGATTATGAGAAAGGAGATGCCAAATGAGCGAATTTGTTTCCAATCCTCTGTTTGGGCTTGCGCTGTCTATTCTAGCTTATCTAGTGGGGATCTTGATTTACAGACGTTTTCCCCATCCATTGACTACGCCCCTGCTTTTGTCAGCTATTTTTATCATTATTTTCCTTAAGGCGACGGGTATTTATTATCAAGATTATTACCAAGGTGGGGTTTATCTGAATAACTTGATTGTCCCATCGACCGTGGCTCTAGGGATTCCGCTTTATAAGAGTTTTCACTTGATGAAGCACCATGCTCGGAGTATTCTCTTTGGTAGTCTGTTAGCAGTAGTTGTCAATACTAGCTTCACTGCCATAGTAGCGAAAATATTTGGCATGGACTTTTTCCTAGCCATTTCTCTCTTTCCCAAGTCAGTGACAACCGCCATGGCAGTGGGAATCACAGAAAAATTGCAAGGTTTGACGACTGTGACTTTGGTCGTCGTAGTGGCAACTGGGATTTTGACTAGTGTAATCGGACCAACCCTTTTGAAATGGTTGAAGATCGATGACCCAGTGGCTGTGGGACTTTCTCTTGGAGGAACAGGTCATGCTGTCGGAACGGGAACAGCCTTTCGATACGGCTCAGTAGCAGGAGCCATGGGTGGCTTGGCTATCGGTGTCACCGGTATTCTTTATGTTTTTGTCAGCCCCATCGTAGCCAGTTTGATATTGAGTTAAAAAGCAAGGAAGCTGAGTTCCTTGCTTTTTTCCAATTTTATTTTGTAAGGATTTACTTTTCTTTGCTTAAATGAATGACTTGGTCGTAGCGTTTTAAGTCCTCGTCTGTATAATGGTGAATGACTTCAATGACTGTCTGAGGTAGCGAGAAGAGGAGGTCGCTAATCTTTTTGCTATTCTCTAAGTCAAGATTGGCCTTAATCTCATCAGCCAAGATGAGTTGGCTGTCGTGATAGAGCGCGCGAGCGATTTCGAGTCGTTGTTTCTCGCCACCAGACAGGCTATCGTTGCTAAGAGTTCGATTTTTCAAATGTTCTAAACCAGTTGTCTTGAGGATATGATTCAACCTTTCTTGCTTTTTAGTCATTCCTAGAAGGATATTGTCTTCCAGAGACAGCGTGTCAAAGTAATGGCTATCTTGGAGGATATAGGAGCTAACGCTCGTGATTTCTTGGCGTGATAGGCTTTGGCCAGCAAATGCAATCCGTCCACTGGTCGCAGCCAACTCTCCATGAATGATATTGAGTAAAGTCGTTTTTCCAGAGCCACTTTCACCGATAATGGCAATCTTTTCTCCTTTCTTGATGTGCATGGAAAGAGGGGATAAAAGGACCTGTCCCTCTTTTTCTAGAGAGATATTCTCTAGTTGGACGGGATAAATGTTTTGGAAGGTGCTAGTAGAAATAGGACTAGAATTTGTGAAAAGTACTTGGTACTTTTCACAGAGGTATTGAGTTGCTTTTCGGGTGTTAGTAAAGTAGGCTAATTCTTGGAATTGATAGCCAATATTATGAGAAACGAGATAAATGGCTACAAAACTAGCTGCGTTTAAATAACCATAATAGGTCATAAAACCGCCAATGACAATAGGGGCAACGGAGCAAAAGGCATCGATGCTATTGATAAAGAGACTGTTTAGGGTACGTTGTTTCTCATATCGTATTTCCGCATCCAAACTAGTCTGTAACTGATTTTGATAGCGAGCAAAAAAGAAGTCCTGTCCCTGATAATGACGAATCTGTTGGCTACCGCCAATAAAATTTGTCAAGCTTGATAAGTAGCTCTGGTTAATAGTGGACCGCTTTTCAGAAAGTGAATCTAAACGCTTAGATCCGATGGCACTACAGAGGACAGGGACGGAGTAGAAGAGAATAAAAATCAAGCCTAGGTAAAAATTAGTCCACAGGGCATATAGAATGGAGACGGTTGTGAAACCAAGAGAAGAAATAATGATAACGGTTGGCTCAATATAGCTCTTTTCTAACTGGTTGACGTCGTTTTCTAAATCAGACAAAATATCCTTTTCATCAATATCATAACCGCTGAGGAATCGCTTGAAAATAGCGCTTTTAATTCCATATCTGAAATCAGTAATCAAACGAGCGTAGTAATAGCGTTTTCCAGCTAGCCCCAGTAAGAGGATGAGGTTTCCAAGGATTCCCAGAATCAACACTTTCCAAAGAAGTTCCAGTTCTTGATTGGTAAAACTAGCAACGATACTCTGAATGAGCGCTGGCGTAATAATCGCTTCCAGCCATGTGATTGCAATCGAAAAGAAGTAAAGTGTTAAGTGTTTCTTTGCAACAAACGTTCTAAGCATAAAGAGCTCCCTCCTTATCAATATACAGTAATCACTTTTAAAATTATTATACTCCTTTTTATCCACATTTTCATACAATATATCTAAAAGAAAAGATCTAGCGATACAGAGTCGCTAGACCTTTAACTTATTGCAAGTTAACCTTGTTTTTCAAGATATAGTAGGTACCGAGATAGTAGATAGCTGATAAAAAGAGATCGCGCAGAATTTCTGTACCAATCATCATGTTAAAGTCATTTTCAATTCGGAAAAAGAGAGAAACATAACCAATGACGATGGCAATGACGATATAGGCTAGAATCCCCATAGCTGTTCGATACTCATTAAAGAGTTGTCCGATAGAGATGGAGAGGTAGATGGATAAAATCCATGCGATCGAACCTACAAACAGTGATAGCGCATACAGCCAGCCGTAGCTGAGGTAAGGGGAAATGAAGTTATAGAGGGCAGTGAAGTCTTTTTCTATTGGTGTTAAGAAGAAGATAATCAATATACTCAAGATAAAGACGATATAGCTTAAGATGGACCAGACAAGACCACCTAAAAGTTTTGCGATGATGATTTGGTGCTCAGAGACAGGCAAGGTCAGGGTCAAGTACCCTTGGCGGTCATAAACACTGCCCTTGAATCTTCGGATGATTAAAAAGATTGTTGCAATCCAAAGAGTGACGCTGAGTCCTCCAAAGACTAGTACTAAAAAGAAGATGAAATAAGCAGCATTGTTAGGATTGTAACTCTGGCTAAGACTGTTAATAAAAGCTCCAATCAAAACTGAAATTGCAAGTACAGCACCGTAGAGTGCCAGATACCATTTATTGACATTTTTAAATTCATAACGAACTAGATTCCAAAACATAATAATCTCCTTTGCTTAGGCTTTAAATTCCTGGCGGAAGAGCTGGTCAATTGATTCACCTGACTCGTAACGAATATCATCAACATTTCCTTGGCGGACGACTTTTCCGTCTTTGAGGAAGATGATCTCATCCAAGATTGGCTCAATATCTGAAATCAAGTGGGTTGAAATCAGCACCGTAGAGGTTGGTGAGTAGTTATTGATGATGGTATTGAGGATATAATCACGGGCAGCTGGATCCACGCCTCCGATTGGTTCGTCCAGAACGTAGAGGCGGGCTTCACGGCTCATAACCAGGATGAGTTGGACCTTTTCCTTGTTCCCTTTTGATAGTTTCTTGAGGCGACTGTTTTCATCAATACCGAGATCGGCTAAAAGGTGTTGGGCTTTTTCGAGATTGAAATCCTGGTAGAAGGTTTTAAAATAGGTTAGAGCATCCTTAACCTTCATCTCTTCATTGAGGTAGGTTGTGTCTGGCAGATAGGAAACAATCGCCTTGGTAGCAGGACTTGGATCCTGTCCGTTAATGAGGACACGTCCTTTATTTGGTTGAAGGAGGCCATTGATCAGTTTGATTAGGGTTGTTTTTCCGGATCCGTTTGGTCCAAGGAGCCCGACAATCTTTCCGGCTGAGATCTCTAGTGAGATATTGTCAAGTGCCGCAGTTGCTCCATATGATTTTGTTACATTTTCAAGTGCTAGTAGTGTCATAGTCTTAAACTCCTTTAATATAGTCGCTTAATACATTTGGCAGTTCTTCTTTTTTGTAGCCAAATTGAAGCATGCAAGAGACGAATTGTTGCAGTTGCTCCTCGGAGAGTTGTTTGCGGGACTGAAGGATGAGATCCAAATCCTCGGTGACAAAACGACCAGTTGTCCGCTTGCTGTATACAAATCCTTCACGTTCGAGGTCAGACAAGGCGCGCTGAATGGTATTGGGATTGACCCCAGCCTCGCTCGCCAAATCTCTCACGGTAGGGAGCTGTTGATTGGGTTCCAGTTCATGGGAAACAATCTGTAATTTGATTTTTTCCATAATCTGTAAATAAATCGGTTTTGTATTATCAAATGACCAGGACATCATAGTCTCCTTTCTTTGACTTTCTTGTTCTAATTAAATAATACAATAAAACAAAAAACTTGTCAAGTAAAAATAAGAATTGTTTTGGGAATTGCTCAAAAAATGGTATAATGAAAAGAAAACGACAAGGAGGGAAATGCATGCGTTGTCCAAAATGTGGGGCTACCAAGTCTAGTGTTGTTGATAGTCGACAAGCCGAAGAAGGAAATACCATCCGTCGAAGACGTGAGTGCGACGAGTGTCAGCATCGTTTTACAACCTATGAACGAGTAGAAGAAAGAACGCTGGTTGTCGTCAAAAAAGACGGTACGCGAGAACAGTTTTCGCGAGATAAAATCTTTAATGGGATTATCCGCTCAGCCCAGAAGCGTCCTGTGTCAAGTGATGAAATCAACATGGTGGTTAATCGTATTGAGCAAAAACTCCGTAGTCGCAGTGAGAATGAGATCCAAAGTGAATATATTGGGTCTTTAGTCATGGAAGAATTGGCGGAGCTGGATGAGATTACCTATGTTCGTTTTGCCAGTGTTTACCGTAGCTTTAAGGATGTGAGTGAGTTGGAGAGCCTGCTTCAGCAGATCACCCAGTCCTCTAAGAAGAAAAAGGAAAAATAGATGAAACCAAATGACCGTTTTTCTTTTCTAAAGAATAATCGGGTGTCGCAAGATACCTCTTCTCTGGTGCAGTGCTACCTCCCGATTATCGGTCAGGAGGCGCTGAGCCTCTATCTATATGCCGTTACCTTTTGGGATGGAGGTCAAAAAGAACACTTCTTTTCCCATATCCTCAACCACTTAAACTTTGGCATGCCGACCTTGCTTCAATCCTTTAAAATCTTATCTGCTTTGGATTTGTTGACCCTTTATCAAAGGGGAGAAATTTATGAATTACAGCTTCATTCTCCCCTCTCCAGTCAGGAGTTTTTAAGTCATTCTGTCTATAGCAGATTATTAGAGAAAAAGATAGGGGATACAGCTGTTTCTGCTATGAAGCAGGCTCCAAGTGAGGGAGAAGCTCTCTCTGTTTCTTTGAGTCAAGTCTTTCCAATCCTGACTGAAGAAGTGACACCAAGCGAGCCAAAAAGTAAGTTAAAAAATGATTTTGACTTGGAACATTTCCAGCGCCTGATGGCTCGAGATGGTTTGCGTTTTGAAGACGAGCAGGCGGATGTTTTGGAATTATTTGCCATCGCAGATGAAAAAAAATGGACCTGGTTTGAAACCTATCAATTAGCCAAGGCGACAGCGGTGGCTCAGGTTATTTCAGTCAAACGCATGCGTGAAAAGATAGCACAAAAACCAGCTACTTCTGACTTTAGCCCCAAAGAAATGACCATTATCAGGGAAGCCAAAAATAAAACTCCCCTGCACTTTTTAGCGGAAATCAAGCAAACGCGTAAGGGGAACATCACCCAGAGCGAAAGAGAACTCCTTCACCAGATGGCGTCTTTAGGCTTGTTGGACGAAGTCATCAATATCGTCTTGCTTCTAACTTTTAACAAGGTTGATTCGGCTAATGTCAATGAAAAATATGCCATGAAGGTCGCAAATGACTATGCTTACCAAAAAATTCGAACAGCAGAAGAAGCTGTACTTCGGATTCGAGAGCGTCAGCAAAAAGGCCAGGAAGACAAAAAATCAAAAGCTAGCTCAACTAAGACAAATGTTCCCAAGTGGAGCAATCCAGAATACAAAAATCAAACCAGTGAGGAAACTCGCCTGGAACTAGAACGCAAAAAACAAGAAATGTTAGCCCGATTAGAAGAAGGAGGAGACTAGATGGAAAGTGTTGGTGATGTAATCAAACGTCAGACAAGTCGTTTCCAGTATCAGGACTTAGTCCAGCAGATCATGAAGGACCCCGATGTAGCGGCTTTTATCCAGAAAGAATCCCTCAGCCAAGAGGAGTTGAATCGTAGCATCTCCAAGTTCAACCAATATATCACAGAGCGGGATAAGTTTCTTCGCGGGGATGCTGACTATATAGCGCGTGGCTACAAGCCTATCTTGGTCATGAATCACGGTTATGCGGATGTGTCTTATGAAGAAACACCCGAACTAATCGCGGCTGAAAAAGAGGCGGCAATTAAGAATCGCCTTAAGTTGATCAATCTACCAGCAAGTCTCAAGAAAGCGAAATTAGCTCAGATTGACCTAGATGATCTAGGCCGTTTGCCGATTTTTGAGAGACTCTATGCCTTTGTTGACCTTTACCCAAGTATCCGAAAAGGCCTCTATCTATACGGAGATTTTGGTGTCGGTAAGAGTTTCATGATGGCGGCCCTAGCCCATGACCTATCTGAAAAACGTGGTGCTTCAACAACCATTCTCCACTATCCAAGTTTTGTCATTGATGTGAAAAATGCCATCGGTGAAGGATCTGTGAAGACTTTGGTGGATGAAATCAAGTTAGCAGAAGTCTTGGTATTGGATGATATTGGTGCAGAACAGTCTACCCCTTGGGTACGTGATGAGATTCTCCAAGTCATTCTCCAGTATCGTATGCAGGAAGATTTGCCGACCTTCTTTACTTCCAACTTTAACTTCCAAGATTTGGAAAAACATTTTGCCAAAGGAAAGAATGGAAATGATGAGACTTGGGAAGCTAGACGAGTTATGGAACGAATTCGTTATTTGGCAGAGGAGACAAGACTAGAAGGAGAAAATCGCCGATGACAGAAACCATTAAACTGATGAAAGCTCATACTTCAGTTCGTCGCTTTAAGGAGCAAGAGATTTCTCAAGAACACTTAAATGAAATCTTGACTGCTGCTCAAATGGCGTCATCTTGGAAAAATTTCCAATCCTACTCTGTGATTCTTGTGCGCAGTCAGGAGAAGAAAGATGCTCTTTATGAATTGGTTCCGCAGGAAGCCATTCGCCAGTCAGCTGCTTTCCTGCTTTTTGTCGGTGACTTAAACCGAGCTGAAAAGGGAGCAAGCCTTCATACGGACAGTTTCCAACCTCAAGGAGTGGAAGGTCTCCTCATCACGTCTGTGGACGCTGCGCTTGCAGGGCAAAATACCTTGCTTGCAGCAGAGAGTCTGGGATATGGTGGTGTGATTATCGGTTTGGTCCGTTACAAGTCAGAAGAAGTGGCAGCGCTTTTTAACCTGCCTGACTACACCTATCCTGTTTTTGGGATTGCTCTTGGCGTGCCAGATCAACAACACGATGTCAAACCAAGACTGCCTTTGAACCAAGTGGTTTTTGAAGAAGAATACCAAGAACAGCCAGTAGCAGCGATTTTGGACTATGACAAAGTTCAGGCAGACTATGCTGGTGCGCGTGCGACGACCTCTTGGAGTCAGCGTTTGGCAGAGCAGTTTGGTCAAGCCGAACCTAGTTCAACTCGGAAGAATCTAGAACAGAAAAAGTTATTGTAGAAAGTGAGAAAACATGGCCTTACCAACTATTGCCATTGTGGGACGTCCCAATGTGGGGAAATCGACCCTATTTAATCGGATCGCTGGTGAGCGGATCTCAATCGTAGAAGATGTCGAGGGTGTGACACGTGACCGTATCTATGCAACGGGTGAGTGGCTCAACCGTTCTTTTAGTATGATTGATACAGGAGGGATTGACGACGTCGATGCTCCCTTCATGGAGCAAATCAAACACCAGGCAGAAATCGCTATGGAAGAAGCTGATGTCATCGTTTTTGTCGTTTCTGGGAAAGAAGGGATTACAGATGCGGACGAGTACGTAGCTCGTAAACTTTATAAGACCCATAAGCCTGTTATCCTTGCCGTTAACAAGGTTGACAATCCTGAGATGCGAAATGATATTTTTGATTTCTATGCGCTAGGCTTGGGCGAACCGTTGCCAATTTCATCTGTGCACGGTATCGGTACGGGTGATGTGCTGGATGCCATTGTGGAAAATCTACCACACGAAGTTGAAGAAGAAAATCCAGATGTCATTAAATTTAGCTTGATTGGCCGTCCTAACGTTGGAAAATCAAGTTTGATCAACGCTATTTTGGGAGAAGACCGCGTGATTGCTAGTCCAGTAGCTGGAACAACGCGTGATGCCATTGATACCCATTTTACAGATACGGATGGTCAAGAGTTTATCATGATTGATACAGCTGGTATGCGTAAGTCTGGTAAAGTTTATGAAAATACGGAGAAATATTCTGTCATGCGTGCCATGCGTGCCATTGACCGTTCTGACGTGGTCTTGATGGTCCTCAATGCCGAAGAAGGTATCCGTGAATACGACAAGCGTATCGCAGGTTTTGCCCACGAAGCCGGTAAAGGGATGATTATCGTGGTCAACAAGTGGGATACTCTTGAAAAAGACAACCATACCATGAAGAACTGGGAAGAAGACATCCGTGAGCAGTTCCAATACCTGCCTTACGCACCGATTGTCTTTGTATCAGCTCTTACCAAGCAACGTCTCCATAAACTGCCTGAGATGATCAAGCAAATCAGCGAAAGTCAAAACACTCGGATTCCATCAGCAGTCTTGAATGATGTGATTATGGATGCCATTGCCATAAATCCAACACCGACAGACAAAGGGAAACGCCTCAAGATTTTCTACGCAACCCAAGTGGCAACCAAGCCACCAACCTTTGTCATCTTTGTCAATGAAGAAGAACTCATGCACTTCTCTTACTTGCGTTTCTTGGAAAATCAAATCCGCAAGGCCTTTGTCTTTGAGGGAACCCCGATTCATTTGATTGCAAGAAAACGCAAGTAAGCCTTGCTTATTTTTCAATAAGAATAACTGAAAAGAAGACTAGTCTGTCTTCTTTTTTCTATAAAGTAGGTGAAAAAAATCCTGTCAAATCGAAGGAAAAATCTGTCATCAAAATTCAATCATTTTCCTAGCTTTTGTAATCTATTTGTAATGAAAATGCACTTTCTTTGTAAAAATCAAAATGCTATAATTCCTTAAATCAATTTTCCTTTATCAGGGAGGTTATTATGAAAAGAAGCAGATTTTTTAAACATAGTTTGTTGGTTCGCTTGCTTGGGTTGCTGATGGTTTTTCTCTTCTTGTCAGCATTCACAGCACCTGAAAAACCTGAGTACGGGATCTATGACCCCAATCACTATCTGACTGATGAGACAATCAGACTGATTCGAGGTTTGAATAAGGTAAATAGTCAAAAAGCAGAAAAATTCCAAGTGGGCGTTTACGTTGTGAAAAGCCTGGATGGAGAAACAATCGAAACTGTAGCTAACGAAACAGCTAGAGCTTGGAAGATTGGCTACTCGGGAGACAACAACGGCGCCTTGATTGTGGTCGCTGTTGAGGATAGAAAATCACGGATTGAAACAAGCAATAATGTGGCAAGTAAGATCACAGACTATCAGACCAATAGATTTTTGAAAACAGCACGGCCTTACTTTCAAAAGGGAGACTACAGCAATGGAGTTCTTTCTATAGCAAACAATCTCAACTACATGTTTTATAGTGGATCGAGTACGACTGCTTCAAGTTCTAGAAGTAGTTACGACTATGCTACTAATTCTAGTCGTCTAAGAGAAATTGAAAAGTATACCGCTGGGAGTCAATCTTCGAAACGGCATCGAAAAAGTAGCTTCGATGACGGAGCCCTCGGATTTGTAGTTCTGATTTACTTCATCGTCATGATTATAGGATTTCTATTTGGTGGTCGTGGTGGCGGTTCACGTGGAGATGATTCTGGCGGTGGCTGGTGGGGCGGTGACTCATCAGACTCAGGTTCCTCTTGGTCTGATTCGGGCTCCGACTCATCTGGAGGCTGGGACGGCGGTGGCTTTGATGGCGGTGGTTCGTCTGATGACTGGTGAGTGATCATATATTGCTCAAACCGATTTCTCCATACAGTAAGGTGACTCCTTTGCAAGAGTTCACTCCTTAATTAAAAATAAAAACAAAGTTTGGGAAATTGATTTAAAATCTGAGTATTTTCTCAGAAAAGTTGATAAAAGAAAGTGTTAAGGTTTTGATATGAAACAAAATAAAGTAATTCTCTCAATAGTGGCTATTTTCTTTGGACTACTAGTTCTGGGAAGTTGTTCCGCAGTGACGACCTATAATGGTCTAGTTGGTGAACAGACTAAAGTGGAGCAGGCTCAGGCCGATGTCTCGACAGCCCTCCAACGTCGTTCGGACTTGATTGGTAACTTGGTGGAGTCCGTTAAAGGACAAATGAATCATGAAACCGAAGTCTTTACCAAGATTGCGGATGCTAGAGCTAAAATCGGTAGTAGCTCAGTAACTTCGGAAGAAAACCAAAAGGCTCAGGGAGAGTTGAGCTCTGCTCTTTCCCGCTTGATTTCCTTGACGGAGAATTATCCAGAACTCAAGAGCAATCAAAATGTTGAGCAACTAATGGTCGAACTTTCAGGCAGTGAAAATCGTATCTTTGTAGCACGCAAGGATTATAATAAAGTCGCAGCCGAGTACAATCAAAAGTTGAGAAGTTTTCCAACTGTGCTTTTTGCGAATATGATGAACTTTAAAGAAGCTGAAACCTTTAAAGAAACAGAAGAAGCCAAGACAGTTCCTAAGGTCGATTTTGGAACATCTTCATCAAGTCAATAAAGTGGATCAGCCTATGAATAAAGGAATTTCTCTAGTATGACTAGTGATTTCAAACTCAAACCTGGAAAGTCTTTTCCAGGTTTTTTTGGTATAATAAAAGGGAAGAGACAGTGACTCAAATGGAGGTTTGCTATGGAGAAAACAAAAGCCTTTCTTGAAGCGCACTACAAGAGATATATCTTTACGATTTGCCTTCTCTGGTTCCTCATGTTTTTCCTTCCTTGGGATTGGCATATAGGAGGAGTTTCAATTTATTATTTCGTTATGAAAAAACTCTTTGTGGTTTTTGGAGTTTTATCCATCCTATACTCCGTGCTGATTAAAAAAATCAGTCTCCTCATCTTTGGCATCATCTTTTGCTTGGCCTTCTGGATCAATCTCTTTTGGTATTTTGGGATATTGCCTATATTCTTGGGAAATTAAACATTAACAAATGAAGGACTAGACTAGCTTCTAGTCCTTTTTTCTTCCTTATTGAAATAGTTGGAGATATAAAAATAATTTTGTTGACGGGCTGTCTGTATGATATAATAAGTCCCGTAAAAAGAAGATTAAGGGATTTGAAAAATGGCTAAAAAAGTAAAAGATTATTATGACTTGGCTTATGCTAGAGATTTGAGTCGACGGTTGAAAGAAGTGTCCCCTGCATTTGATGGACAAAAGTTTAGGTTGTTGGTAGAAAAAGACTTGGAAGAGTTGGAGTTTAGCCAGCGTCAAGAACTCTTGGCTAAAAGTATCAAAGATTGCCTTCCCCTATCTTATGAGGACTCTCTCAAGGTTTTTGAGAAAATTTTGGGTCCTGAGTTAAAGGGTGGTTTAGGTATGTTCTCAGAAGGATATTGGCTTTGGCCAATCGGAAAATATGTAGAGCTATATGGAGACAAGGAATTTGAATTGAGCGCGGCCTTTAGTAAGGAACTAACCAAGCGATTTACTGGAGAATTTTCTATGAGGCCCTTGCTGGCTCGCTATCCTAAGGCTACAATGACTTTGCTGTTAGAATGGAGTCAGGATGAAAATTTGCGCGTTCGCAGACTTGCCAGCGAATGTATGCGTATCCGTCTGCCTTGGGCTAAGAGACAAACCGTGGTATTGGATTATTTTGAGGATTTCACCACTATTCTGACCAATCTAAAGGATGATAGAGATAAGTCTATTCAAAAAAGTGTAGCCAATAATCTAAATGATTTGTACAAGGAAGACCCTGATAAGTTTGAAAAGATTCTTCAAACTTGGCAAAAGGAGGAGCTAAGTCCAAGTTGTGCTTGGATCATCAAGCATGCCTCACGAACAAAAAACAAAAAGGTAGCCACAGAAGATTGATGCAAAAAAAGCTGAATTTTGACTGGCCTTTTCCGTTGTAAATTAAGGATTCTTTCTTGAAAAATAATGGTAAATATGCTAAAATTAAAAGAACATTCTAAAATATTCAGAATAAAAAGTAAGGAAAATCATGGCTAATATTTTAAAAACGATTATTGAAAATGATAAAGGGGAACTTCGTCGTCTGGAAAAGATGGCTGATAAGGTTCTTAACTATGAGAGCCAAATGGCTGCAATGTCAGACGAAGAACTAAAAGCGAAAACTGACGAATTTAAAGAGCGGTACAATAAGGGTGAATCACTTGATTCATTGCTATATGAGGCTTTTGCGGTAGTACGTGAAGCAGCAAAACGTGTCCTTGGGCTTTTCCCTTATAAGGTTCAGGTCATGGGTGGGATTGTTCTTCACCATGGTGACGTTCCAGAGATGCGTACTGGTGAAGGGAAGACCTTGACAGCGACCATGCCAGTATACCTCAATGCCCTTGCAGGTAAAGGGGTTCACGTAGTTACAGTCAATGAATACCTAACAGAACGTGACGCGACTGAAATGGGTGAATTGTACTCATGGCTCGGTTTGTCAGTAGGGATTAACTTGGCAGCCAAATCTCCAATGGAGAAAAAAGAGGCATACCTTTGCGATATTACCTACTCAACCAACTCAGAGATTGGTTTCGACTACCTTCGTGATAACATGGTCGTTCGTGCAGAAAACATGGTGCAACGTCCACTCAATTATGCCTTGGTCGATGAGGTTGACTCAATTTTGATCGACGAAGCTCGTACACCATTGATCGTTTCAGGTGCCAACGCAGTTGAAACAAGCCAACTCTACCATATGGCGGACCACTTCGTGAAATCTTTGGACAAGGACGACTATATCATTGACGTTCAGTCTAAGACGATCGGTTTGTCAGATTCTGGTATTGACAAGGCTGAAAGCTACTTCAAACTAGAAAATCTCTACGACATTGAAAATGTGGCTCTTACTCACTTTATCGACAATGCCCTCCGTGCCAACTATATCATGATTCTCGATATCGACTATGTGGTTAGTGAAGAGCAGGAAATCTTGATTGTCGACCAATTTACAGGTCGTACCATGGAAGGTCGTCGTTACTCTGATGGTTTGCACCAAGCGATTGAAGCAAAAGAAGGTGTGCCAATCCAAGACGAGACCAAGACTTCAGCTTCTATCACCTACCAAAACCTCTTCCGTATGTATAAGAAATTGGCAGGTATGACAGGTACTGGTAAAACAGAAGAAGAAGAATTCCGCGAAATATATAACATTCGTGTTATCCCAATCCCTACTAACCGTCCAATCCAACGTATTGACCACTCAGACCTTCTTTATGCAAGTCTTGATGCGAAATTTAAGGCTGTTGTTGAAGATGTAAAAGCTCGTTACCAAAAAGGTCAGCCGGTCTTGGTAGGTACAGTTGCCGTTGAAACGAGTGACTTCCTTTCTAAGAAATTGGTAGCAGCAGGTGTTCCTCACGAAGTCTTGAATGCGAAGAACCACTACAGAGAAGCGCAAATCATCATGAACGCTGGTCAACGTGGTGCCGTTACCATCGCAACCAACATGGCCGGTCGTGGTACCGACATCAAGCTTGGTGAAGGAGTTCGTGAACTTGGTGGTCTTTGCGTCATTGGTACAGAGCGTCACGAAAGTCGCCGTATTGATAATCAGCTTCGTGGACGTTCAGGACGTCAAGGAGACCCAGGTGAGTCACAATTCTACTTGTCTCTTGAAGATGATTTGATGAAACGTTTCGGTTCAGAACGTTTGAAAGGTGTCTTTGAACGTCTCAATATGTCTGACGAAGCCATCGAATCTCGCATGTTGACGCGTCAAGTTGAAGCAGCTCAAAAACGTGTCGAAGGAAATAACTACGACACTCGTAAACAAGTCCTTCAATACGATGATGTTATGCGTGAACAACGTGAAATCATCTATGCACAACGTTATGATGTTATTACTGCAGATCGTGACTTGGCACCAGAAATCCATGCTATGATCCGTCGTACCATTGGACGTATCGTGGATGCGCATGCACGTTCTAAGGAAGATGAAAAATTGGAAGCAATCCTGAACTTCGCTAAGTATAACTTGCTTCCAGAAGATTCAATTAGCCGTTCAGATCTTGCAGGTTTGTCAGACCAAGCTATCAAAGATGAACTTTTCCAACGTGCCTTGAAAGTCTATGACAGCCAAGTTGCTAAGCTTCGTGACGAAGATGCAGTGAAAGAATTCCAAAAAGTCTTGATTCTACGTGTTGTAGACAACAAGTGGACAGACCATATCGACGCCCTTGACCAGTTACGAAATGCTGTTGGTCTTCGTGGATATGCCCAAAACAATCCTGTTGTAGAATATCAAGCAGAAGGTTTCCGCATGTTTAACGACATGATTGGATCGATTGAATTCGATGTGACCCGCTTGATGATGAAAGCACAAATCCATGAACAAGAACGTCCGCAAACTGAACACAATATCAGTACAACTGCGACTCGTAATATCGCAGCGCAGCAGGCAAGCCTTCCAGAAGATTTGGACTTGAGCCAAATCGGACGGAACGACCAATGCCCATGTGGATCAGGTAAGAAATTCAAGAACTGTCATGGTAAGAGACAATAATATGAGATAAGATACAGGCGGATACCTGGTAAAAATCATTTTTTGCTTGGTGTCCGTTTGCTTTATAAGGAGATGAATCATGGTATTTACAGCTAAAAGTCCTAAAATTAACATTGAAGAAGTTCGCGCCTTGTCTAAATTAGAGGGAGCGGCTCTTGCGAGAAAAAATCAACGTGATCAGGAATTGGAAGCCATCATCCGTGGGGAAGACCAGCGTATTCTCTTGGTGATTGGACCATGTTCATCTGATAACGAAGAGGCGGTTCTCGAGTATGCCAAGCGTCTATCTGCTTTGCAAGAAGAGGTCAAAGAACGTATTTTTATGGTCATGCGTGTCTATACGGCTAAACCTCGTACCAATGGAGATGGCTATAAGGGCTTGATTCATCAACCAAATGCGACAGAAGCTCCTAGCTTGATCAATGGGATCAAGGCTGTTCGTCAGCTCCACTACCGCGTGATTACCGAGACGGGAATGACAACAGCGGATGAGATGCTTTATCCTGAAAATCTTCCGCTGGTGGATGATTTGATTTCTTATATGGCTGTTGGAGCTCGTTCTGTAGAGGATCAACAGCACCGTTTTGTAGCGAGTGGAGCAGATTTCTCGACAGGATTTAAAAATCCCACATCTGGAAATCTCAATGTCATGTTTAACGGGATTTATGCAGCACAAAATAAACAGAGTTTCCTCTTCCTCGGTAAAGAGGTGGAAACAACGGGGAATCCATTGTCCCACGCCATTCTTCGTGGCGCCTTGAATGAATACGGGAAAAATATTCCCAACTACTACTATGATAATTTGATGGATACCATTGATCAGTATGAAAAGATGGGCTTGGAAAATCCCTTTATCATCATCGATACCAATCATGACAATTCAGGCAAGCAATACATGGATCAAATCCGTATCGTTCGTCAGACCTTGATCAACCGTGACTGGAATGAGAAGATCAAAAAATATGTTCGTGGTTTTATGATTGAGTCCTATCTAGAAGATGGACGTCAAAATGAGCCAGAAGTTTTTGGTAAGTCCATTACAGATCCGTGTCTCGGATGGGACAACACAGAAGCACTTGTTCGCGAAATTTACCAAACGCTAGGAGAGTAAGATGGCATTTATCGAAAAAGGTCAAGAAATTGATATTGAAGCAATCAAGGCTGCGACCCAGTTGTCACCTGAAGCCTTGCGAAAGAAAGAAGCTCGCGATAGAGAGTTGGCAGCCATCATCTCGGGTGAGGACGATCGTATCCTTTTGGTGATGGGGCCGTGCTCTTCTGACAATGAAGAAGCAGTGCTTGAATATGCTCGTCGCTTAGCAGACTTGCAGAAAAAAGTTGCGGATAAAATCTTTATCGTGATGCGTGTCTATACGGCTAAACCTCGTACTAATGGAGATGGCTATAAGGGCATGATTCATCAACCAAATACCAGCGAAGCGCCTAGTCTTATCAATGGTTTGCAGGCTGTTCGTCAGCTACACTACCGAGTGATTACCGAAACTGGATTGACAACAGCTGATGAGATGCTTTATCCGTCAAATCTCGTTTTGGTTGATGATCTGGTCAGCTACCATGCTGTAGGAGCTCGTTCAGTAGAAGACCAGGAACATCGCTTTGTAGCTTCTGGGATTGATGCTCCGGTTGGGATGAAAAATCCAACATCTGGAAATCTCGGGGTCATGTTTAATGCCATCTATGCGGCTCAAAACAAGCAAACCTTCCTTTACCATGGCCAAGAAGTGGAAACTTCAGGAAATCCTTTGGCCCACGTTATCCTTCGTGGTGCCATGAACGAATATGGTAAAAATGAACCCAATTTCTACTATGAAACCCTCTTAAATGCCATCAATCGCTATGAGACTATGGGACTTGAAAATCCCTTCATTATCATCGATACCAATCATGACAATTCTGGCAAGCAGTATATGGAACAAATTCGCATTGTACGCCAAGCCTTGCTGAATCGTGACTGGAATGAAAAGATTAAAAAGACGGTTCGAGGCTTTATGATCGAATCTTACCTAGCAGACGGTCGCCAAAATCAACCAGAGGTTTTTGGTTGCTCCATAACTGACCCTTGTCTAGGTTGGGAAAATACAGTAGCCTTGGTAGAAGAAATTTATACCACCTTAACAAAATAAGTGAAAAGGATGGAGTTGGGGGAATCTCAGCTCCTTTTATGAGTATGATAGTTGGACACGGAATTGACATCGAAGAATTGGCTTCGATAGAAAACGCAGTTACACGACGTGAGGGCTTTGCTAAGCGCGTGCTGACCCCTAAAGAAATGGAGCGTTTTGCCAGTCTCAAAGGGCGTAGACAGATCGAATACTTGGCAGGTCGCTGGTCGGCTAAGGAGGCCTTTTCCAAGGCTATGGGAACTGGTATTGGCAAACTGACCTTTCAGGATTTGGAAGTTTTGAACAATGAACGAGGGGCTCCTTATTTTAGTCAGTCGCCATTTTCAGGAAAGATTTGGCTGTCAATCAGCCATACAGATCAGTTTGTGACAGCCAGTGTCATTTTGGAGGAAAATCATGAAAGCTAGTCCACATAGACCAACCAAGGCTCTGATATATCTGGGAGCTATTCGACAAAATATTCAGCAAATGGGGGCTCAAATCCCTGAAGGAACGCTCAAGTGGGCAGTGGTCAAGGCCAATGCCTATGGTCATGGGGCAGTTGCCGTTGCAACGGCGATTCAAGATGATGTTGATGGATTTTGTGTTTCCAATATTGATGAAGCTATTGAACTTCGTCTGGCTGGACTTAGCAAGAAAATCCTCATTTTAGGAGTTTCTGAAATCGAAGCTGTTTCTCTGGCTAAAGAATACGACATCACCTTGACAGTGGCAGGATTGGAGTGGATTCAAGCTCTCTTAGCTAGGGAGACAGATTTATATGGCTTGACTGTTCACCTCAAGATTGACTCAGGGATGGGACGGATTGGTTTCCGAGATTCCAGTGAGGCAGAGCAGGCTCAAGCCTTGCTCCAACAACACGGTGCTCGTGTTGAGGGGATTTTTACCCACTTTGCTACTGCAGATGAAGAATCAGATGCCTATTTTAATACCCAGTTAGAACGATTTAAAGCTATTTTGGCAAGTATGAAGGAAGTCCCAGAGCTGGTTCATGCCAGCAACTCGGCAACGACCCTCTGGCATGCAGAGACTATTTTCAATGCAGTCCGTATGGGAGACGCTATGTATGGCCTGAATCCCAGCGGAGAGGTTTTGGACCTGCCTTACGACCTGACACCAGCCTTGACCTTGCAATCTGCCCTTGTTCATGTCAAAACAGTTCCAGCTGGAGCTTGCATGGGCTATGGGGCGACCTATCAGGCGGATAGCGAACAAATCATCGCGACTGTGCCAATCGGCTATGCGGATGGTTGGACAAGAGACATGCAGAACTTCTCCGTCTTGGTGGATGGGCAAGCTTGCCCAATCGTCGGCAGGGTTTCGATGGACCAAATCACTATTCGATTGCCTAAGGTTTACCCGCTAGGGACCAAGGTAACCTTGATTGGCTCCGATGGTGACCAGGAAATCACAGCTACTCAGGTAGCGGCCTACCGTGGAACTATTAACTATGAGGTGGTTTGTCTCCTCAGCGATCGCATTCCACGAGAATATTATTAAAACAAAGAAAGGAGGGGGAGCATGAATCTACACCAACCCTTGCATGTCTTGCCTGGTGTGGGACCAAAGTCAGCAGAGAAATATGCCAAACTAGGAATTGAAAACTTGCAAGACCTCTTGCTCTACTTTCCTTTCCGTTATGAAGATTTCAAGACCAAGCAAGTCCTAGAGCTGGAAGATGGTGAAAAGGCTGTTCTTTCTGGTCAGGTAGTAACTCCTGCCAGTGTCCAGTATTATGGTTTTAAGCGTAATCGCTTGCGTTTTAGCCTTAAGCAGGGAGAAGTCGTTTTTGCGGTTAATTTCTTTAACCAGCCTTATCTAGCTGATAAGATAGAATTGGGAGCAACGCTTGCCGTTTTTGGCAAATGGGATCGTGCTAAGGCCAGTCTGACTGGGATGAAGGTTCTGGCTCAGGTGGAGGACGACCTCCAGCCCGTCTATCGTCTGGCTCAAGGAATCAGTCAGGCAGGGCTGGTCAAGGTGATCAAGACAGCCTTTGATCAGGGGTTGGACCTCTTGATAGAGGAAAATCTTCCCCAGTCTTTACTTGATAAATACAAACTCATGTCTCGTTGCCAGGCAGTTCGTGCTATGCATTTTCCTAAAGATTTGGCAGAATACAAGCAGGCCCTTCGCCGTATCAAGTTTGAGGAACTCTTTTATTTTCAGATGCAGTTGCAGACACTCAAGTCTGAAAATAGAGTTCAAGGAAGCGGTCTTGTTCTGAACTGGTCTCGGGAAAAAGTGACTGCCGTTAAAGAAAATCTGCCTTTTGCCCTGACTCAAGCTCAAGAAAAGAGTCTGCAGGAGGTTTTGACCGACATGAAGTCCGACCACCACATGAATCGTCTCCTGCAAGGAGATGTAGGGAGCGGAAAGACGGTGGTTGCTGGCTTGGCCATGTTTGCGGCGGTGACGGCTGGCTACCAGGCTGCTCTCATGGTACCGACAGAAATCCTAGCAGAGCAACACTTTGAGAGTTTGCAGAACCTTTTTCCAGACTTGAAACTCGCCCTCTTGACAGGTTCCTTAAAAGTTGCAGAAAAAAGAGAAGTCTTAGAAACAATTGCCAAGGGTGAGGCCGATTTGATTATCGGAACCCATGCTTTGATACAAGATGGGGTGGATTATGCTCGTCTTGGTTTGATTATCATCGATGAGCAGCACCGTTTTGGCGTGGGGCAAAGGCGGATTTTACGGGAAAAAGGAGACAATCCAGATGTCCTCATGATGACGGCGACTCCCATTCCACGGACGCTTGCTATCACAGCATTTGGCGATATGGATGTTTCCATTATCGACCAGATGCCAGCAGGACGGAAACCTATTGTGACGCGTTGGATTAAGAATGAGCAGCTGCCTCAGGTCTTGACTTGGTTAGAGGGGGAAATCCAAAAAGGTTCTCAAGCCTACGTCATCTCTCCCTTGATTGAAGAATCTGAAGCTCTGGATCTGAAAAATGCCATTGCCTTATCTGAGGAGTTGACAGCTCATTTTGCAGGAAAGGCAGAGGTTGCTCTTCTACATGGTAAAATGAAGAGTGATGAAAAAGACCAGATTATGCAGGAGTTCAAAGAGAGAAAAACGGATATTCTGGTTTCTACGACGGTTATCGAGGTTGGAGTCAATGTCCCCAATGCGACCGTCATGATTATCATGGATGCCGATCGGTTCGGTCTCAGTCAACTCCATCAGCTCAGAGGTCGTGTGGGTCGGGGAGACAAGCAGTCCTATGCGGTTCTCGTTGCCAATCCCAAGACCGAGTCAGGGAAGGACCGCATGCGCATCATGACAGAAACCACCAACGGATTTGTCCTTGCGGAGGAGGATTTGAAAATGCGCGGATCTGGTGAGATTTTTGGAACCAGACAGTCAGGTCTGCCAGAGTTTCAAGTGGCTGATATTATCGAAGATTTTCCAATTTTAGAAGAAGCCAGGAAGGTTGCCAGCTACATTAGTTCAATAGAAGGATGGCGAGATGATCCGGAGTGGCGGATGATTGCTCTCCACCTAGAAAAAAGAGAACATCTGGATTAAGCCTTTTCTAAGAAATCTATAAGCTAGCTTTTAGGTTTGGGCCTTATACTAGAGTCATCAAAAAGAAACGAGGACTCTCACATGACGATTAAAGTAACCTACCAAAAGAAATTTCAAACCGTCAAACTAGAGAAAGGAGCTAGCACCTATTGATACACGAAGAGCGGAAACGCTCTTTTTATTTTTAAAACTACTTTCAGACGATAGGTTTAAGGAAAGAGAATCTAAAATCACTTTCTGTTTATCTTTCTTTCTTGCATTGCTTTCCTAGATATGCTAGAGTTATGATAGCGATTACAAAACTAAAGGAGCATGCTATGAAAAATCCAGCTTTGTTAGAAGAAATCAAGACCTATCTAGGACGGGATGAGGTTCCAGAAGACTTTGATACTTTTTGGGATGAGGAAGTCAAAAAAGTTTCCACACTTCCAGCCTACCAGTTGGAGGAAAGAGATTTCCATATTCCCCAAGTCAAGTGCTATGAGCTAACCTTTGAAGGAACCAATGAAGGCAAGGTCTACGCACGGGTCGTCCTGCCAAAGAGTGAGGAGAAAGTTCCGTTAATCTTCCACTTTCATGGTTATATGGGACGTGGTTGGGACTGGACCGACATGCTGGCCTTCACTGTGGCTGGTTACGGTGTTGTTTCCATGGACGTTCGTGGCCAGTCGGGCTATTCTCAAGACGGCTTACGCTCTCCACTTGGAAATACGGTGAAAGGGCATATCATCCGTGGTGCTGTTGAGGGTCGTGAACATCTCTTTTATAAGGATGTTTATCTGGATATTTACCAGTTGGTTGAAATTATTGCTAGTCTGCCACAGGTGGATGAGAAAAGACTTTCTAGCTATGGTGCCTCACAAGGCGGTGCTTTAGCCCTGGTTGCAGCAGCGCTCAATCCTCGGATTCAGAAAACAGTTGCCATCTATCCTTTCTTGTCAGACTTTAGACGAGTGCTTGAGATTGGCAATACCAGTGAAGCCTATGACGAACTTTTCCGTTATTTCAAGTTCCACGATCCCTTCCATGAAACAGAGGAGGAAATCATGGCGACTCTTGCCTATATCGATGTGAAGAATCTTGCCCATCGTATCAAAGGAGAGGTCAAGATGATTACGGGCTTGGATGACGATGTTTGCTATCCTATTACCCAGTTTGCGATTTACAACCGTCTGACCTGCGATAAGGCCTATCGCATCATGCCTGAGTATGCCCATGAAGCCATGAATGTTTTTGTCAATGACCAAGTCTACAACTGGCTCTGTGGCAGTGAGATTCCTTTTAAGTATGTAAAATAATGAATGAGAGAGCCCAGGAGCTCTCTTTTTTATGTCCAAAACCTGAAAGTACTTTTAGAAAATTTAAAATATTAAAATGTTCTTAAAAGTAAAATCTATTCTGCAGGAACACAGATATAAATATAAGACTTTATTGTATAATAAAGGAAAAGTCACTTATGAAAGGAGGAAAAAGGCTGCTGGGCGCTTAAAGAATGGCTCAGCAGAAAATGGGAGAGGATTGGGAGCTCTCATTAAGTTGGATACTTTCTTGTAAAACTTGTCTCTTGAAGAGACAATAAAAATTTTTAAAGAAAAAAGAAAGCGCTTTATTTTTATGAAAATGAAAGGACAAACATGAATTACAACTCTTTACATCGGAAACAGCGATACGGAATTCGAAAATTTGCAGTTGGTGCGGCATCGGTAGTGATTGGGACAGTAGTATTTGGAGCAAATCCAGTCTTAGCTCAAGAGCAAGCCAATGCAGCAGGGGCCAATACAGAAACTGTCGAATCTGGTCAAGGATTATCAGAATTGCCAAAAGAAGTGTCCTCGGGAGATCTTGCTCATTTGGATAAGGATTTGGCTGGCAAATTGGCAGCAGCTCAAGACAATGGCGTTGAGGTGGACCAAGATCATTTGAAAAAAAATGAGAGTGTAGAATCAGAAACCCCATCCTCTACGGAAACCCCTGCAGAAGAAGCAAATAAGGAAGAGGAATCAGAGGATCAGGGTGCTATTCCTCGTGACTATTACTCAAGAGATTTAAAAAATGCTAATCCTGTCCTTGAAAAAGAAGATGTTGAAACCAATGCAGCAAATGGTCAGAGAGTTGATTTATCAAATGAACTAGACAAACTAAAGCAACTAAAAAATGCTACAGTTCACATGGAGTTCAAACCAGATGCATCAGCTCCACGTTTTTACAATCTCTTCTCGGTATCCAGTGACACCAAGGAAAATGAGTACTTTACTATGTCGGTCCTTGATAATACAGCTCTTATTGAAGGGCGTGGCGCTAACGGGGAGCAGTTCTATGATAAGTATACAGATGCTCCTTTGAAAGTTCGCCCTGGACAATGGAATTCCGTGACCTTTACTGTCGAACAACCGACAACGGAGTTACCTCATGGTCGAGTTCGTCTCTATGTGAACGGTGTCTTATCTCGAACAAGTCTAAAATCTGGGAACTTCATTAAAGATATGCCAGATGTTAATCAAGCTCAACTTGGAGCAACCAAACGAGGCAATAAAACAGTTTGGGCATCAAACCTACAAGTTCGAAACCTAACTGTTTATGATCGTGCTTTAAGCCCAGATGAAGTTCAAACACGGAGTCAATTATTTGAAAGAGGTGAATTGGAACAGAAACTTCCTGAGGGAGCAAAAGTCACTGAGAAAGAAGACGTCTTTGAAGGTGGTAGGAACAATCAACCAAATAAAGATGGTATCAAGAGTTATCGTATCCCAGCTCTTCTCAAGACAGATAAAGGAACGCTGATTGCAGGAACGGATGAAAGACGTTTGCACCATTCTGACTGGGGAGATATTGGGATGGTTGTTCGTCGCAGCTCAGATAATGGAAAAACATGGGGAGACCGAATCGTAATCTCAAATCCTCGTGACAATGAGCACGCTAAACATGCAGATTGGCCATCTCCAGTTAATATTGATATGGCCTTGGTACAAGACCCTGAAACAAAGAGAATTTTTGCAATTTATGACATGTTCCTTGAAAGTAAGGCAGTATTTTCTCTGCCAGGGCAAGCTCCGAAAGCTTATGAACAAGTGGGAGATAAAGTTTATCAAGTTTTATATAAGCAAGGAGAATCAGGTCGCTATACGATTCGAGAAAACGGAGAGGTTTTCGATCCTCAAAATAGAAAGACAGATTATCGTGTTGTCGTTGGCCCTAAAAAACCAGCCTATAGCGATAAGGGAGATTTGTATAAAGGGAACGAACTAATCGGGAATATTTATTTTGAGTATAGTGAGAAGAATATTTTTAGAGTTTCCAATACCAACTACCTATGGATGTCCTACAGTGATGACGATGGGAAGACTTGGTCTGCACCAAAAGATATTACTCATGGGATTCGGAAAGATTGGATGCACTTCCTAGGAACTGGACCTGGTACTGGGATTGCCTTACGTACAGGACCTCATAAGGGAAGACTGGTGATTCCAGTTTATACAACAAACAACGTTTCCTACCTAAATGGTTCACAATCATCTCGTGTAATTTATTCAGATGATCATGGTGAAACATGGCAAGCAGGGGAAGCAGTTAATGATAACCGCCCAGTAGGCAACCAAACCATTCATTCTTCAACTATGAATAATCCAGGTGCCCAAAATACGGAGTCGACTGTTGTTCAGTTGAATAATGGGGATCTCAAGCTCTTTATGCGTGGGTTGACTGGTGATCTTCAGGTTGCGACCAGTCATGATGGGGGAGCAACGTGGGATAAGGAAATCAAACGATATCATCAAGTAAAAGACGTTTATGTTCAAATGTCCGCTATTCACACCATGCATGAAGGAAAGGAATACATTCTACTCAGCAATGCTGGTGGCCCTGGACGAAACAATGGTTTAGTTCACCTGGCTCGTGTTGAGGCGAATGGTGAGTTGACGTGGCTAAAACACAATCCTATACAAAGTGGTAAGTTTGCGTACAACTCACTCCAAGAACTCGGAAATGGCGAATATGGTTTGCTTTATGAGCATGCGGATGGCAATCAAAACGATTATACTTTATCCTATAAGAAATTCAACTGGGATTTCTTGACCAAGGAAAGAATTTCTCCTAAAGAAGCAAAAGTGAAATATGCTATCCAAAAATGGCCAGGTATTATTGCCATGGAGTTCGATTCGGAAGTATTGGTCAACAAGGCTCCGACCCTTCAATTGGCAAATGGCAAGACAGCAACCTTCATGACCCAATACGATACAAAAACTCTCTTATTTACTGTGGATCCAGAAGATATGGGTCAAAGAATTACAGGTCTAGCTGAGGGTGCAATTGAAAGCATGCACAATTTACCAGTTTCTTTAGCTGGCTCTAAACTAAGCGATGGTATTAATGGCAGTGAAGCTGCTATCCATGAGGTTCCAGAGTTCGCAGGTGGTGTTAATGCTGAGGAAGCCCCAGTGGCAGAGATACCAGAGTACACTGGACCATTGGCAACAGTAGGAGAAGAACCAGCTCCAACAGTAGAAAAACCTGAATTCACAGGAGGTGTTAATGCTGAGGAAGCCCCAGTGGCAGAGATGACAGAGTACACCGGTCCATTAGCAACAGTAGGTGAAGAAGCAGCGCCAACAGTTGAAAAGCCTGAATTTACAGGTGGGGTCAACGCTGTTGAGGCGGCAGTCCATGAACTGCCAGAGTTTAAAGGTGGTGTCAATGCGGTCCTAGCAGCCTCAAACGAGCTTCCTGAATATAGAGGAGGCGCTAACTTTGTCTTGGCAGCTTCAAATGACCTACCAGAGTACGTAGGTGGCGTCAATGGCGCTGAGGCAGCAGTTCATGAAGTGCCAGAGTACAAGGGAGACACCAATCTAGTATTAGCAGCTGCAGACAACAAACTATCTCTAGGACAAGATGTTACCTATCAAGCTCCAGCAGTTAAGCAAACGGGTCTACCAAATACTGGAAGCAAGGAAACAAGCTCACTGATTTCCCTTGGTCTTGCAGGTGTTCTTTTATCCTTGTTTGCATTTGGCAAGAAGAGAAAAGAATAGTAAGCAAAAGCTATTTGAATAAGTCTCAGAAGAGATAGCAGGTTTTTCAGCCTGCTATCTTTCTTTATTACATTCAGGTTGATTCGAAATCATAAGAAGTCTGAAACTACTTTCAGGATAGTCTGTTCTATAAAATAGTTTTGAAACTGAAATCTATTCTATCACAATCTATTGAAAGCGCTTAACAAATGATATATAATAAGCCCATAGAAGAAAGAAAGGGAGGAAAGAGGATGCCACAGATCAGCAAAGAAGCCTTGATTGAACAGATCAAAGATGGAATCATTGTCTCTTGCCAGGCACTTCCTCACGAACCGCTTTATACAGAAGCGGGAGGGGTTATCCCCTTGCTAGTCAAAGCGGCTGAGCAAGGTGGAGCAGTCGGTATCCGAGCAAACAGTGTTCGTGATATCAAGGAGATCAAGGAGGTTACGAAACTCCCTATTATCGGGATCATCAAACGTGACTATCCGCCACAGGAGCCATTCATTACAGCTACTATGAAAGAAGTTGATGAATTGGCTGAACTAGACATTGAGGTCATTGCTCTGGATTGTACCAAACGTGAACGATACGACGGTTTGGAAATTCAGGACTTTATCCGACAAGTCAAAGAAAAGTATCCACATCAACTCTTAATGGCTGATACTAGCACTTTTGAAGAAGGAATAGCAGCAGTCGAAGCAGGGATTGATTTTGTTGGAACAACTCTATCAGGTTATACTTCTTATAGTCCGAAAGTAGATGGTCCAGACTTTGAACTAATAAAAAAACTCTGCGATGCCGGTGTGGATGTCATAGCTGAAGGAAAAATTCATACACCAGAACAAGCCAAACAAATTCTTGAATATGGGGTACGAGGTATTGTTGTCGGTGGAGCTATTACTAGACCAAAAGAGATTACGGAACGCTTTGTTGCCGGTCTTAAATAATACAATCTCAAAACAGAGGAGAGTGGTCGATGCGTCGGATAAAATGAAAACGTATACAAATAGAAGCTTACTCACTATCCAATATGGACACGCTTAACAATTAGGAGAATACAAATGAAATTTAGAAAACTAGCTTGTACAGTACTTGCAGGTGCTGCGATTCTTGGCCTTGCGGCTTGTGGTAACTCTGGTGGAAGTAAAGATGCTGGAAAATCAGGAAGCGATAGCGGAAAAACAGAAATCACTTGGTGGGCATTCCCAGTCTTCACACAAGAAAAGACTGGCGATGGTGTTGGAACTTATGAAAAATCAATCATCGAAGCTTTCGAAAAAGCAAATCCAGATGTAAAAGTGAAATTGGAAACTATCGACTTCAAGTCAGGACCTGAAAAGATTACAACAGCCATCGAAGCAGGAACAGCGCCAGACGTACTCTTTGACGCACCAGGACGTATCATCCAATACGGTAAAAATGGTAAATTGGCTGAGTTGAACGACCTCTTCACAGACGAATTCGTCAAAGATGTCAATAATGAAAACATCGTACAAGCAAGTAAGGCTGGAGATAAAGCTTACATGTATCCAATCAGTTCAGCTCCATTCTACATGGCCATGAACAAGAAAATGTTGGAAGATGCTGGAGTTGCAAACCTTGTAAAAGAAGGTTGGACAACTGATGACTTTGAAAAAGTTTTGAAAGCGCTTAAAGATAAAGGATATACACCAGGTTCATTGTTCAGTTCTGGTCAAGGGGGAGACCAAGGAACACGTGCCTTCATCGCAAACCTTTATGGCGGTTCTGTAACAGACAAAGATGTAACAAAATATACAACAGACGATCCTAAATTCGTCAAAGGTCTTGAAAAAGCTGCTAGCTGGATCAAGGACGGTCTATTGAACAACGGTTCACAATTTGACGGTGGAGCAGACATCCAAAACTTTGCGAATGGTCAAACATCATACACAATCCTTTGGGCACCAGCTCAAAACGGTATCCAAGCGAAACTCTTGGAAGCAAGTAAGGTAGATGTGGTAGAAGTACCATTCCCATCAGACTCTGGTAAACCATCTCTTGAATACCTTGTAAACGGATTTGCAGTATTTAACAACAAAGACGATAAGAAAATCGCAGCTGCTAAGAAATTCGTTCAATTCATCGCAGATGACAAAGAATGGGGTCCTAAAGACGTAGTTCGTACAGGTGCCTTCCCAGTTCGTACTTCATTTGGCAAACTTTATGAAGATAAACGTATGGAAACAATCAGTGGCTGGACTAAATACTACTCACCATACTACAACACTATCGATGGATTTGCTGAAATGAGAACACTTTGGTTCCCAATGTTGCAATCTGTATCAAATGGTGACGAAAAACCAGCGGATGCTTTGAAAGCCTTCACTGAAAAAGCTAACGAAACAATCAAAAAAGCTACAAAACAATAAGCACTAAGTCAGATTGATTCCCCCCTTTTCCCTGTGCACTATGGTGTAAGAAAAGGGGGACTTTTGTTTGAAATGGTAGGAACTGTCACGAAATTAAAATGAAGTTCTTACATAAGCGAATCTTAAAAAATTTCATTTTGGTTTTAAAACAGTTCAAGAAAATCAAAAACTATTCTATTTGAAAGAGAGGTGCCGACTGTGAAAGTCAATAAAATTCGTATGCGGGAAACAGTGATTTCCTACGCTTTCCTAGCACCAGTGTTATTCTTCTTTGTCATCTTTGTCTTGGCTCCTATGATTATGGGATTCATTACAAGTTTCTTTAACTACTCCATGACTAAATTTGAGTTTGTGGGCTTGGACAACTACATTCGCATGTTTAAAGACCCTGTCTTTGTGAAGTCTTTGATCAATACCGTTATCCTGGTTATTGGATCTGTTCCGATTGTGGTTCTCTTCTCGCTCTTTGTAGCATCTCAAACCTATCATCAAAATGCCATTGCCCGTTCTTTCTATCGTTTCGTCTTCTTCCTTCCTGTAGTTACAGGTAGTGTTGCCGTAACGGTTGTATGGAAATGGATCTATGACCCCCTATCAGGGATTCTAAACTTTGTCCTTAAGTCAAGCCATATCATCAGCCAAAATATTTCTTGGCTGGGTGACAAAAACTGGGCTTTGCTAGCGATTATGATCATCCTTTTGACAACATCTGTTGGTCAACCGATTATTCTTTATATCGCTGCCATGGGGAATATTGACAACTCACTTGTTGAAGCAGCGCGTGTAGACGGTGCGACTGAATTCCAAGTCTTCTGGAAGATCAAATGGCCTAGCCTTCTTCCAACAACTCTTTACATCGCGATTATTACGACTATCAACTCATTCCAATGTTTCGCTTTGATTCAGCTCTTGACTTCTGGTGGTCCAAACTACTCAACAAGTACCTTGATGTACTACCTATACGAAAAAGCCTTCCAATTGACAGAGTACGGCTATGCCAATACCATCGGTGTCTTCTTGGCAGTGATGATTGCAATTGTCAGCTTTGCTCAATTCAAGATTCTCGGAAACGACGTAGAATACTAAAGAAAGGAGACAGTTATGCAACCTACACAAAAGAAACCCTTAACAGCTTTCACTGTTATTTCAACGATTATCTTGCTCTTGTTGACCGTACTGTTCATCTTTCCATTCTACTGGATCTTGACAGGGGCCTTCAAATCACAGCCTGATACCATTATGATTCCGCCACAGTGGTTCCCTAAAATGCCAACCATGGAGAACTTCCAACAACTCATGGTGCAAAACCCTGCTATGCAGTGGATGTGGAACTCTGTATTTATCTCACTGGTAACCATGTTCCTAGTGTGTGCAACCTCTTCTCTAGCAGGTTATGTCTTGGCTAAAAAACGTTTCTATGGTCAGCGCATTCTCTTTGCAGTCTTTATCGCTGCCATGGCGCTTCCAAAACAAGTTGTCCTTGTACCATTGGTACGTATCGTTAACTTCATGGGAATTCACGATACTCTTTGGGCAGTGATTTTGCCTTTGATCGGATGGCCATTTGGGGTATTCCTTATGAAACAATTCAGTGAAAATATCCCTACAGAATTGCTTGAATCAGCTAAAATCGACGGTTGTGGTGAGATCCGTACCTTCTGGAGCGTAGCCTTCCCTATCGTGAAACCAGGATTTGCAGCCCTTGCAATCTTTACCTTCATCAATACTTGGAACGACTACTTTATGCAGTTGGTTATGTTGACTTCACGTCAAAACTTAACCATCTCACTCGGGGTTGCGACCATGCAGGCCGAAATGGCAACCAACTATGGTTTGATCATGGCGGGTGCAGCTCTTGCAGCCGTGCCAATCGTAACCGTCTTCCTTGTCTTCCAAAAATCCTTCACTCAGGGTATCACTATGGGAGCGGTCAAAGGTTAAGAAAAGTAAATTAGTGTATCAAGATTGCAGAAGTGGTCTTGGCATACTATGGAAATATAGAGTTATAAGTGTCTACAAAATGGAGAGTATGCAGTTACTTCGTGAAGTTTTGTCAGACACTTATAAACTTAAGAATGAACTCTTTTCATGATACTAGTTAGAGTAGGTTCGTTTTATGGTGGCTATTTCCCGCTTTAGTGGTATCTAAGTTAAGCATCTTACGCTTATCTTAGACGGAATTTTTGAGACTGACGATGAAAGAGCAAAAGGCTCAAAAATTAGGAATGAAATACCGAAGGAATTTGCTTCCGTCCGCACTATTACAGGGAGATAGAGAAAGGATAATTCGAAACTGAAAAATAGTAACTATCAGAAACGAAGGAAACAGTATGATTTTTGACGATTTGAAAAACATCGCCTTTTACAAGGGAATCCATCCCAATCTCGATAAGGCTATTGATTATCTCTATGAGCATCGTAAAGATACTTTTGAATTAGGCAAATACGATATTGATGGAGATAAGGTCTTCCTAGTTGTACAGGAAAATGTTCTCAACAAAGAAGAAAATGATCGCTTTGAGCACCATAAAAACTATGCAGACTTGCATTTGTTAGTTGAAGGACATGAATATTCTAGCTACGGTTCTCGCATTAAAGATGAGGCTGTAGCTTTTGATGAAGCCAGCGATATTGGCTTTGTTCATTGTCACGAACATTACCCACTTTTGTTGGGATATCACAATTTTGCAGTTTTCTTCCCAGGAGAACCTCACCAGCCAAATGGCTACGCAGGGATGGAAGAAAAAGTTCGCAAATATCTCTTTAAAATTTTGATTGATTAAAAGAATCAGGAGGAGCAAACATGGCACAAAAAGGAGTAAGCCTTATCAAGGCAGCATTTGATACAGATAATTTTCTCATGCGTTTCAGTGAGAAGGTCTTGGATATCGTGACAGCCAATCTTCTTTTTGTTGTCTCTTGTTTGCCAATCGTGACGATTGGAGTGGCTAAAATAAGCCTCTACCAAACCATGTTTGAGATTAAGAGAAGCAGGCGAGTACCTGTTTTCAGAACCTATCTGAGAGCTTTCAAGCAAAATCTAAAACTGGGGCTTCAGTTGGGTTTGCTAGAGTTGGGCATAGTTTTGCTAAGTCTTTTAGACCTCTATCTTTTCTGGGGCCAGACAGCTTTACCTTTCCAGATTGTGAAAGCTATTTGTTTGGGTATTCTCATTTTTCTCACTCTCGTGATGCTGGCTAGTTATCCCATTGCTGCGCGCTATGATTTGTCTTGGAAAGAAGTGCTGCAAAAAGGGCTTATCTTGGCAAGTTTTAACTTTCCTTGGTTCTTCCTCATGTTAGCCATTCTCTTTCTCATTGTGATGGTTCTTTATCTATCCGCCTTCACTCTCCTTTTGGGTGGGTCAACTTTTATCCTCTTTGGTTTTGGTTTGCTGGTCTTTCTCCAAGCAGGATTGATGGAGAAAATTTTCGCCAAATACCAGTAGAATGGCTCGTCCCTGAAACTACTTTCAATCGTTACAGTTTCTAAAATACAAGTAGAAACTAAAATCTAAGTGTATACAAGATATTGAAAGCGATTTTCACAAGGTGTATACTAAACTTGTAAAAAATAGAACTGCTCTCAGCAGAAAAAAAGAAATCTTAGGAGAAAATATATGTCAGATTTGAAAAAATACGAAGGTGTCATTCCAGCCTTCTACGCATGTTATGATGATCAAGGAGAGGTCAGTCCAGAGCGTACGCGTGCCTTGGTTCAATACTTCATTGATAAGGGAGTTCAAGGTCTCTATGTCAATGGTTCTTCTGGTGAATGTATCTACCAAAGTGTAGAGGACCGCAAGTTGATTTTGGAAGAAGTCATGGCAGTTGCTAAAGGCAAATTGACTATTATCGCTCACGTAGCTTGTAATAATACTAAAGACAGTATTGAACTTGCTCGCCATGCGGAAAGCTTGGGAGTAGATGCTATCGCAACAATCCCACCTATTTACTTCCGTTTGCCTGAGTATTCAGTTGCCAAATACTGGAATGACATTAGTGCTGCAGCTCCAAACACAGACTACGTAATTTATAATATTCCTCAGTTAGCAGGTGTTGCTTTGACTCCAAGTCTCTACACTGAAATGTTGAAGAATCCACGTGTTATCGGTGTTAAGAACTCTTCTATGCCAGTTCAAGATATCCAAACCTTTGTCAGCCTTGGTGGAGAAGACCACATCGTATTCAATGGTCCAGATGAACAGTTCCTAGGTGGTCGCCTCATGGGTGCTAAGGCTGGTATCGGTGGTACTTATGGTGCGATGCCAGAACTCTTCTTGAAACTCAATGAGTTGATTGCTGAGAAAGATTTGGAAACAGCGCGTGAATTGCAATACGCTATCAATGCAATCATTGGCAAACTCACTGCTGCACATGGAAATATGTACGGTGTCATCAAAGAAGTCTTGAAGATCAATGAAGGCTTGAACATTGGATCAGTTCGTTCACCATTGACGCCAGTGACTGAAGAAGATCGACCAGTTGTAGAAGCAGCTGCAGCCTTGATTCGTGAAACCAAGAAGCGCTTCCTCTAATCCATAAGGAGGTATTTATGACACACTACGTTGCAATTGATATCGGTGGAACCAACATCAAATATGGTTTGATTGACCAAGAAGGCCAACTTGTTGAATCGCATGAAATGCCAACCGAGGCGCATAAGGGTGGACCTCATATCTTACAAAAGACAAAAGATATCGTAGCCAGCTATTTAGAAAAAGGCCCAGTAGCAGGTGTTGCCATTTCTTCTGCAGGAATGGTGGATCCTGATAAGGGGGAAATTTTCTACGCTGGTCCTCAGATTCCCAACTATGCAGGAACCCAGTTCAAGAAGGAAATCGAGACGAGTTTTAATATTCCTTGCGAGATTGAGAATGACGTCAATTGTGCAGGTCTGGCTGAGGCAGTATCTGGTTCAGGCACGGGAGCGAGTGTCACTCTTTGCTTGACCATTGGAACCGGTATCGGTGGTTGCTTGATTATGGGTGGGAAGGTCTTCCATGGATTTAGTAATTCAGCCTGCGAAGTTGGTTATATGCACATGCAGGATGGAGCTTTTCAGGATCTTGCTTCTACGACAGCCTTAGTAGAATATGTAGCAGTAGCTCATGGAGATCCAGTTGACCAGTGGAATGGCCGACGCATTTTCAAGGAAGCTACTGAAGGAAACAAGATTTGTATGGCTGGTATTGACCGCATGGTAGACTACCTTGGGAAAGGTCTGGCAAATATTTGCTACGTTGCCAATCCAGAAGTGGTCATTCTCGGTGGCGGGATCATGGGGCAAGAGGCTATTCTCAAACCGAAGATCCGCACAGCCTTGAAGGCGGCCTTGGTGCCAAGCCTAGCTGAAAAAACACGATTAGAATTTGCCCATCACCAAAATACAGCAGGAATGTTGGGAGCCTATTATCATTTTATACTCAATGAAAATCAAAAAGCAAAGTAGGAAGCTAGCCGTAGGCAGTACTTGAGTACGGCAAGGTGAAGCTGACGTGGTTTGAATTTGATTTTCGAAGAGTATCAAAACAAAACAATCCTAGTTTGGAACTATAGAATTAAGAAAAACACTGAATCACTATTTGAGTGAAAACTGTTTTGCTTAATTCTTTTTTTATTGAAAAATTTGAGCCAAAGGAGGTAATCGTGAGAAACTAGGAGAAAATAACCGCCTTGTATGAAAGGTTAATGCGAGATGATGAACTACAAGGCGAGAGCAATTCTATCATCCATTTAATTGATATTTAGCTTGACTAAATGGGAAAATGTGGAAAAATGATATAATGAGATGGACGAAAAATTGACAAATTAGAATTTGTAGAGGTGAGAAAAATGTAATGGCAACCTATTCACCTGAAGTCGAAATCATATAAAATTACGAGGAGATTGTAAGATGAGTAATTATATAAAATTAAATGAAGATAGATGGAATAATGTAAAAAACGACTATACTGAGCCATTGACACATGAAGAATTAGAAGAAGCTAGAAAGCATCCAATTTCTGTCGCCTTAACTGTGGGGAAAAAAGTTCCGACAGAATGGTTTGAAAAAGCCAAGGGAAAAAAGATATTAGGTTTAGCTTGTGGTGGTGGCCAGCAGGGTCCGGTTTTTGCTGCAAAAGGTTATGATGTCACCATCATGGATTTTTCTAAATCGCAATTAGAAAGAGATGAGATGGTTGCAAAACGAGAAGGCTTAAAAATCAATACCGTTCAAGGCGATATGACAAAACCATTTCCATTTGAAAATGAAACTTTTGATATTATTTTTAATCCAGTTTCAAATGTATATATAGAAGATTTAGAAAACATGTATAAAGAAGCCTCTCGCGTATTGAAAAAGGGCGGTTTGTTAATGGTCGGATTTATGAATCCTTGGATCTACATGTATGATGCTGACACTGTATGGGACAAACCTGATGAGGAATTACAGTTAAAGTTTTCACTACCTTTTAATTCAAGAGAGCTTGAAGAGGAAGGCAAAATCACCATCAATCCAGAATATGGATATGAATTTAGCCATACCTTAGAAAGTCAGATTAGAGGACAACTAAAAAACGGCCTCGCTATGATCGATTTTTATGAATCGTGTGACAAAAGACATCGATTATCACGGTATGGAAATGACTACATCGCTACACTTTGCATTAAACTATGATATTATAGAAGGTACTTCTGAAGAATAGCTCGTTTTATTTTACGATTAGAATTTGCCCATCACCAAAATACCGCAGGGATGTTGGGTGCCTATTATCATTTCAAAACAAAACAATCCTAGTTTGGTTCAACCAAACTAGGATTTTCTAACGCGTTTTTGTCTACGATAGCCGTTGAGCTTTTTATTTTCCCAATAGCTGTTAAAGATTTTTTCTTTGCTCTCGCGATTGATTTCTAAAAAGTAGGCATAAATCAAATCTATTAAAATGAGCATAGGGAGTTGAGCGGAAATACGCTGGATGTAAGAAGATTGACTATGGCTTGCCACAAGGACTGTTTCGGTATAGGCCTGACTATTTTTATTTGGGGCGCTGGTAAAGAGAATGGTCTTGGCACCCATTTCCTTGGCATCCAACAAACTATCGAGGACGGATTGGGTAGTGCCTGATAGGGAAAAACCAAGTACCAGACAATTTTCATCCATGATACTAGTCGTCCAAGCAAAGCCATCCTGATCGGTCAAAGCTTCACAGACAACACCTAGACGCATAAAGCGCAGTTTCATCTCACGGGCAATCAGACCAGAACTTCCCGTCCCAAAAAAGTAAACTCGTTCTGCGTCATCGATTAATTGGGCGACGCGTTCCAGTTGTTCTTCGTCAATCAAATCCTGTGTTTGTTCTCGCATGATACTGTAGCTTCGTAAAACACGTTTGGTCAAAGGACTGTGTTTGTGCGAATGAGTGTCCTGTTTACTAGCCTGATGTTGGTATTGAAAGACGAACTCTCGGTAGCCTGTAAAACCACACTTTTTGGCAAAGCGGGTCAAGGCTGCTTGGGAGATATGTAATTTCTGGGTAACTTGCTGAGAAGAGAGATCATCTTGGATCGTTTCAGTTTGCAAAAAATAGCGAGCGATTTCTTGCTCGAGCTCGGTTAATTCTTCAAAATGGAGATCGATTATGGTTGCGATATCTGGCTTGTTCATGAGGCTCCTTTTTATGAGTCAAAGTCTTAAAAGCTAACGCTTTCCTAACTATTACTATCATTATATCATAGAAAATAGGATAACCAAATAAAAAGGCATTTTCAGTTAAAAGTCAAAAAATGCTTCGACTTTTCCAAGAGTTTCTCCGTAAAATATGGTACAATGAAATGTACTGAGCTTTACCTATTTACTCTATTATTTTAGGGGAAATAAAGGTGGAAATCGGGAATTTTTCTAGAAAAGAGTCTTAGTTGTATGAGAAAATTTAATAGCCATTCGATTCCGATTCGGCTTAATTTACTATTTGCGATTGTCATTCTGCTCTTTATGGCCATTATTGGTCGATTGTTATACATGCAGGTGTTAAATAAAGATTTCTATGAAACAAAATTGGCCTCAGCCAGCCAAACAAGGGTAACAACCAGTTCAGCTCGTGGACAGATCTATGATGCGGCAGGGAAACCCTTGGTAGAAAATACTGTCAAGCAGGTTGTTTCTTTCACACGAAACAATAAAATGACGGCAGCCGAATTGAAGGAGACAGCCAAGAAACTCCTCACTTATGTAAATGTAACCTCCCCTGATCTGACAGATCGACAGATTGCAGATTACTACTTGGCGGACCAGGATATTTACAAAAAAACAGTCGAATCCTTGCCAAGCGATAAACGCCTAGATTCAGATGGGAATCGTTTATCAGAAGCAACTCTTTACAATAATGCGGTTGAAAGCATTGACGTGAGTCAACTCAATTATACAGATGACCAGAAAAAGGAAATCTATCTCTTTAGTCAGCTCAATGCCGTTGAAAATTTTGCGACAGGAACCATTTCTACGGATGCCTTAGATGATACCCAAGTTGCTCTCGTTGCATCAGCATCCAAGGAATTACCAGGTATCAGCATTTCAACCTCATGGGATCGTAAAGTCTTGGACACTTCTTTATCGACGATCGTCGGTAGCGTCTCAAATGAAAAATCCGGACTTCCAGCAGAGGAAGTTGATGCTTATCTCAAAAAAGGCTATTCTCTCAATGACCGAGTGGGGACTTCCTATCTTGAAAAGCAATATGAAGATGTTCTTCAAGGCAAACGCTCCGTCAAGGAAATCCACCTCGACAAACACGGAAATATGGAAAGTGTGGAAAATGTCGAAGAAGGAAGCAAAGGAAACAATATCAAGTTAACGGTTGACCTAGCTTTCCAGAATGGTGTGGACGACCTACTCAAGAGCTACTTCAACTCAGAGTTGGGCAATGGTGGAGCCAAATACTCTGAAGGAGTCTACGCCGTAGCCCTCAATCCTAAAACCGGAGCAGTTTTGGCCATGTCAGGAGTCAAGCATGATGTCGAATCCGGGAAATTAAGTTCAGATTCGCTTGGAACGATAACCAACGTTTTTGTTCCAGGATCTGTCGTTAAGGCGGCAACCATCAGCTCAGGTTGGGAAAATGGTGTTTTATCAGGCAATCAAACTTTAACAGATCAACCAATCGTCTTTCAAGGTTCTGCCCCTATCAATTCCTGGTATACCCCTTATTACTACGGTTCCTTCCCGATTACAGCTGTCGAGGCTTTGGAATACTCATCCAATGCCTATATGATTCAAACTGCCCTAGGAATGATGGGCCAAACCTATCAGCCTAATATGACAGTAGGAACCAGCAATCTTGAGTCTGCTATGGCGAAATTACGTTCGACATTTGCGGAATATGGTCTTGGAGCCTCAACAGGCATTGACCTTCCAGATGAGTCAACTGGTTTTATACCAAAAGAGTATAATTTTGCTAATTACATTACCAATGCCTTTGGTCAGTTTGATAACTACACACCGATGCAGTTAGCCCAGTATGTCGCAACCATTGCAAACAATGGCGTACGTTTGGCTCCTCACATCGTTGAAGGGGTTTATGGAAACAATGACCAAGGTGGCCTAGGTAGTCTGGTTCAAGAAACAGCCACTAAGGAACTAAACAAGGTCAATATCTCAGAATCAGATATGGCTATCTTGCAGCAAGGTTTCTATCAAGTTTCGCATGGAACGAGTGCGCTGACAACTGGTCGTGCCTTTTCAAATGGCGCAGCCGTATCCATCAGCGGGAAAACGGGTACTGCCGAAAGTTACGTTAATGGCGGTCAAAAAGCCAATAATACCAACGCAGTCGCCTATGCACCGACCGAAAATCCCCAAATCGCGGTCGCAGTCGTCTTTCCTCATAACACCAACCTTACAAATGGTGTCGGACCTTCGATTGCACGCGACATTATCAATCTTTATCACCAACATCATCCAATGAATTAGAAAGGAACTTATGCTGTATCCAACACCTATTGCCAAGCTGATTGATAGCTATTCAAAGTTACCAGGTATCGGGATTAAAACGGCTACCCGCCTAGCCTTCTATACCATTGGAATGTCTGATGACGATGTCAATGAATTTGCCAAAAATCTCCTGTCTGCTAAACGGGAATTGACCTATTGTTCCATCTGTGGTCGCTTGACCGATGATGACCCTTGCTCGATCTGTACGGACCCGACTCGAGACCAGACAACCATCTTGGTGCTAGAGGATAGTCGCGATGTGGCTGCTATGGAAAACATCCAAGAATACCACGGACTCTATCACGTCTTGCACGGCCTCATTTCTCCGATGAATGGTATCAGCCCAGACGATATCAACCTCAAGAGTCTCATGACCCGTCTTATGGATAGTGAGGTTTCAGAAGTGATCGTGGCAACCAATGCGACAGCGGATGGAGAAGCGACATCTATGTATCTCTCTCGTCTCCTCAAGCCAGCTGGTATCAAGGTCACTCGCCTAGCACGAGGACTAGCCGTGGGAGCAGATATCGAGTATGCGGACGAAGTCACACTCTTACGAGCCATTGAAAATCGGACAGAGTTGTAGGAGTCAGTTAAAACGTAGCTCATTTTGACACATAAGACGAGCCCTAGGAATTTTTCTAGGGCTTGTCTTTTTTTGTTTCTCACGAGAGGTGAACAAGCCTTGCTAATAAGACTACTCGAACTATAAGGAATCAGAAAAGGGATCTCCAAAATGACTAGTGCCGTCTTTGTCAAACTCATTCACCGAGCGATAGAGTTTACTCTAAGGAGATGAGCTCACTTGCCCTTAGGGTTTGTTTTGAAATCGTACTATTTTTGTGTTATGATATGGTCAATATACAATGAATAAGGGGAGTTTGAAGTATGGGTGGAAAGATAAAATCTAGCACGATAGCAGCAGAGGCAGCTATTAATGAATTGGTCGGGTATGACACGAGCAAGAAGCAAAATCAGCAAGTAGAATTTTCGTATACTTCTGAAATCGCAGGGATGGAAGCTGGACGTCAGGCCTGCAATCAAATGCTTCAGGCGGTCAGTGATTTCAGCTCGGCTGTTTTGACACAAGCAAATAAGTTTCCAGAAATTGCTCATAAGATTGAAAAACGCGACGTAGAGCTGGCTAAGAGATGGGAACATTAAAAATGGCAGATAAGAACGAAGAAAAACGCTACAAACTTTGGCGAGAAATTGTCAAGATTGACGATAAGGAAGAAAGTCTTCAGACTCTAAAAAGACAATATGAACAGCAGGTAATTCACTTTCACTCAGAAATCCAGAGTATCCACCATCGTATGGCGACTCTATTGGCTCTCTCGCCCAGTTCTCGTCAGGTGATAGAGCAAATCGAAAGTGATAATAGAACCATTCAACGACAGGTCAACTCTTATGTAGAAGAGGAACTGGATGAATTGGGAAAACAAACGAAGAAGGCTCGTCGGTCTTTCGATGAAGCCAGAGAAGAACTGATATCGGAAAGGAATCGGCTACCATGGGAGTAAAATACAGTGCACAAGAATCCCAAGAATTGATTCAAGCCATGACTAACAACCTCCAAGTCGCAAATGAAGTCACGGACCGCTTATCTAGTGGATGTGACCACCTGATTTCCTCTTTAGACTCAGGTGAGCTGACAGGAGCAGCCTACACAGCTGGGAAGGGTCTCTTTACAGAGATTATCATCCCTAGCATCAAGAAGTTACAAGCAGCGATAGATGATATCCAACTAGAGTTGACCTCCTACAAAAATGCAGATGCTCAGGTCTCTGGATATGGTGATTTGGACCTGGACCAGCTCAAGGAACTGAAAAAATTGAGGGAAGAGCAGTTAGCCATCGTAGAAACTCAGATTCAAGCGAGGGAGAACTGGCTAAATCAAATCACGGACCTCTTTAGTCTCAATTGGGGGAAAGCTTTCTCTGAGAAGACCATCCTCTACAATACCAAGTCTCAAATCGAGTCGGGTATTCAGGATTTGGATGACAAGATTGAAAAACTAGAATTTTTTGTCTCAGAGGTTTCCCAGTATTTCAGCGATAGCCTAGAAGTCCTTGGGTTAGCGATTCAAGGAGCTACGCAACTAAGTAAAATCATTGTCGATAGCGATGGCAACTACTATGCGGACGGTGTAGACATGAGCTGGGTGCAAAAGATGAAGGATGTGAAGATTGTTTCGCATGCCAAAAGAGATTTTCAAGACTCGGAAACTCGTGCCATCAATAAAGCTTCTAGGGATATGATGCTATCGGACGATGGTGATGCCTACTATCGTGCCGAATTAAAGAAGCGCCTGAAAGGTCACGACAAGTCCGAATGGGATAAAATAATTGACGACTACAATCACACTCTTAAGATTGATGAAACAGGGAATATCATTGAAATTCATTCCTTGGAACAAGGCTATGTCGTTTCAAAAAACGGGAAATACGATGCTGACTATACTCATTTGGTTAACAAAAAGTTTGATGAACTAAAAGCCCAAAACTTTGAAGCAAATTCAGTCGAATTTTGGAGTGGAGTAGCTCAAATTTTCTCTGGTTTAGGAGTCTACTTTGCGAGTGGCGCCCTTGAAGTCTTGAGTATCATGGCTGGTCCACCAACAGCAGGGACAAGTATCGTAGCTGGTACGGCAGCATCTGTATCAGGGGTACAATATGGGAATGTACTGATAGCTAGTGGAGCAGTAACTAGCTTATCAGCTATCACAAAGACAGCCTTACAAAATGGCGAAATTCAGGTTAATTATTCTAGCAACTACAACAGCTGGCAGGCAAATAAACCGACGAGTAAGTCTTTTGGAAAAAAGATTTCTGGACGAGTTAACGGTAAAAAAGTCGATAATATTCGAGTTGATGCGGAGCCAGATAGTGGGAAAATCCAAGTTCAATCGGGGAGTGGAAAGTCAGGTTATAACCTCGACATAGATATTGAAGCCTCAACTATTTCAAGTAGGCAGGATATTGTAAACTGGGTAAATGAACAATCTGAACTAAATGGACTTGGAAAAGGAGCTAAAGAAGAAGTTATCAAAAATATGTGGAAAGCTTTTAAATACTTGACGCAATAAGGAGTGAACAATGAAATTATATTTAAAAGGTGATTATACAAAAAGAGTACCTTATGGTTATTTAGAACTAGCTGGTAAAATGTGGTTTCCAGAAGATGAGCAAATTTCTTACTCAAATGCTGGGAACAATGATGCATTACAAGAAGATTTTTTCTCAAATTTATCCTTGAGGAAAGGCACTGCCGATAAGAGATGGTCTAGTGTCCCCCTAAAGGAAGGGGTACGAAGACTCTTTTCACATATTAAGGAAAGTATTGAAATTAATTTTGAAGATGCATTTGCTACGGATTATAATGAAAAGGGAGACTATCTCCGTATTTTAACCACCCATCTAGAAGTTTTGACAGTTGATAAACGAGCTATGTACATTATGGCGCTTGAGATTGCAAAGGTGATTGATGGGCAAATTAGCGAGGATGGTAAGAATAGCTGGTTGACAATTGAAGAGTTTAAAAGAAAACATGAGGCTATTCTATCTTTAACTTTTGAAGAAGTAAATGAACTAAGTTTGACTGAAATTCAAACGATGGATGTGGTAGACGACCCTCTTTGGGAGGAAGAAGCCACTCGTCGAAAAGAATATATACTAGCACATGGAGGCGATATCTCAGATTTATGAGACTATATATCAAAAGTGATTTTAAGAAAAAAATAACCTTTACGACAAGAGAGTTGCTCTGGGAAATGTGGTTTAAGGAATGGCAGGGTCATCCTATTACATACTCAAACGTTGGTGATGATGAGATGCTACAAGATGATTTCTTTTTTGGAGTTCAATTTGATAAATGGCGATTTAATGATAAACGATGGAATCATATACCATATGACAAGAGTGATCCTTGGAATTCGTTTTCTGATGAAAATATTCAATTGGAATTTGAAAAAACTTTCATTACAGAGTGGAGAGAACGTGGAGATTATCTACGTATCGCAACATCTCATATAGATGTTTTAACTGTAGACAAACGTGCTTTATACATTATGGCAACTGAAGTAGCATCTGCCATTGATGGTCAGATTAGCGAAGACGGCAAGCAAAGTTGGCTAAGTGTAGAAGAATTTAAGAAATATCACAAGGATGTTCTTTCACTGACTTATGATGAAGCTGTTGAAATCAGTTTGGAAGAATTAAAGACAATGGTACCGGTAAGAGATCCTCTATGGGAAGAGGAGGAACGGCTTCGAGAAGAATACATCAAAATCCACGGCGAACGTGTTTATGATGATGAGGAAGATGAGTGAGATTATATCTTAAAGGCAACTACGAAACTAGTATATACCAAAACTGTATGGAATATCCTTGGAAAATGTGGTTCAAAGAACGTAAGGGAGTGAAAGTTGGTTTTTCTTATGCATTTGATGATAATTTTTATTTGAGTTTAACTCTAGATAAATTTTCTTCAAATGATGAGCGTTGGGGAATGGCTGATTTTAGAATAGGAAAAGACTCTTGGGCGACTTTTAAGCGTGAAAATTTAAATTTAAATTTTGAAGATTCTTATGAAAGTGATGGGCGAGAAAAAGGAGACTATCTTCGAATAATCACGACTCATAAGGATATTCTAACGGTTGACAAGCGAGCGCTCTATATCATGGCGATTGAGGTAGCATCTGTCATTGACGGTCAAATCAGCGAAGACGACAAAGAAACTTGGCTGAGTGTTGAAGAATTCAAAACGAAACATAAAGACCTACTGAATATGACCTACGACGAAGCAGTCGATATTAGTTTAGAAGAGATAAAGGTTTTGAAAGCTATTGACGATCCCATCTGGGAAGAATTGGATAGGAAGCGCGAGGAGTATATCCGAATCCATGGAGAGGTAGAGTTGGACGACGAGGACGACGAGTGAGATTATATATCAAAAGTGATTTTAAGAAAAAAATAACCTTTACAACAAGAGAGCTTGTTTGGAAGATGTGGTTTAAGGAACGGAATGGCAAGAAAATAAGTTTCTCCAATGTTGGTGATGATGAGATGTTACAGGATGATTTTTACTTTGGTGTTCGGTTACACAAATGGTCTTCAGTTGACGAAAGATGGGATAAGGCTCCTTTTATAATTCCTAGTAATCCTTGGTTGTCTTTGGAATATGAGAATATAATACTTGAATTTGAAAATGATTTTATTACTGATGGGAGAGAACGTGGAGAAAACCTTAGGATTGCTACAACACATACGGATATTTTAACGGTTGATAAACGTGCTATGTATATCATGGCGATCGAGGTGGCTGGTGCAATTGATGGAAAAATTAGCGAGGATGACAAGGAGACCTGGATAGATGTAGAGACTTTTAAGGAGTTGCACAAGGATGTCTTATCACTAAGTTACGATCAAGCAACCGATATCAGCGTGGAGGAACTGAAAAGTTTGAAACCTGTAGAGGAAACTTTGTGGGATGAAGAAGAGCGACTTCGTGAAGAATACATCAAAATCCATGGCGAACGTGTTTATGACGACGAGGACGACGAGTGAGAATTTACATCAAAGGCGATTACACCAAAGAAATTCCATTTGATTACATGGAACTAGCGAAAAGGATGTGGTTTGAAAATTATCAAGGAGAAGGCATCCCTCTCTCCTATTCTGGTTTTCTTAAAATCAGAGATAGGAATGATATAGCCATTCATCTAAAACTAGATAAACAGGATTATGATGAACTTTGGTTGCATGTTCCGATACAAGAAGGGATAAAATATCGCTTTTTTTCACAAATTGATGAAGAACTAAATTTAGATTATGAAGATGCTTATGTAACAGATTTTCGCGAAAATGGAGACTGTTTACGTTTGGCCTCTACCCATCTTGAACTTCTCACACTTGATAAAAGAGCGTTCTATATCATGGCCATTGAGATTGCCACAATCTTTAATGGACAAATTAGTGAAGATGACAAGAAAACATGGCTGACAATCGAGGAATTCAAGAAAAATCACCAAGATATCTTATCTTTAACCTTTGATGAAGCAAATGAGATGAGTTTGGAAGAAATTCAAACGATTGATGCTATTGACGATCCCATCTGGGAAGAATTGGATAAGAAGCGTGAGGAGTACATCCAAATCCATGGTGAACGAATTTATGACGACGAGGAAGAAGAGTGAGAATATATATCAAAAGTGATTTTAAGCAAAAAATAACCTTTACGACAAGAGAGCTTGTTTGGAAAATGTGGTTTAAGGAACGGAATGGCAAGAAAATAAGTTTCTCCAATGTTGGTGATGATGCTATGTTACAGGATGATTTTTACTTTGGTGTTCGGTTACACAAATGCTCTTCAGTTGACGAAAGGTGGGATAAGGCTCCTTTTATAATTCCTAGTAATCCTTGGTTGTCTTTGGAATATGAGAGTATAACACTTGAATTTGAAAAAACTTTCATTACAGAGTGGAGAGAACGTGGAGATTATCTACGTATCGCAACATCTCATATAGATGTTTTAACAGTAGATAAACGTGCTTTATACATTATGGCGGTCGAGGTTGCGAGTGCAATAGGTGGGAATATCAGCGAGGATGACAAAGAGACATGGTTAGATGTAGAGACCTTTAAGGAGCTACATAAGGATGTTCTTTCACTGACTTATGATGAAGCGGTTGAAATTAGTTTGGAAGAATTAAAGACAATGGTGCCAGTAAGAGATCCTTTATGGGATGAAGAAGAGCGTCTTCGTGAAGAATACATCAAAATCCATGGTGAACGTGTGTTTGACGACGAGGAAGACGAGTGAGACTATATATCAAAAGTGACTTTAAGAAAAAAATAACATTTACCACTAGAGAGCTTGTTTGGAAAATGTGGTTTAAAGAAAGAAATGGTCAAAAAATAAGTTTCTCAAATGTCGGGGATGATGAGATGTTGCAAAATGACTTCTATTTATCTTTGAGGTTAGATAAGTGGGGAGCAAGTGGCTCTCGTTGGAAAGATGCCAAGGTTAAAGGTGGCAGTGCAATAAATTCCCAAAAATATGAAAATATTGATTTGGATTATGAGGGAAGTTATGAAAGCGACGGTAGAGAAAAGGGAAAATATCTAAGAATCGCTTCTAATTATTTGGATGTTTTAACAGTTGATAAACGTGCTATGTATATTATGGCGCTTGAAATTGCGATTGCTATTGATGGACAAATTAGTGAAGATGATAAGAAAACATGGCTAACAATCGAGGAATTCAAGGAAAAGTACCAAGATATCTTATCTCTAACCTTTGATGAAGCAAATGAGATGAGTTTGGAAGAAATTCAAACGATTGATGCTATTGATGATCCCATCTGGGAAGAATTGGATAGGAAGCGTGAGGAGTACATCCAAATCCATGGTGAACGAGTTTATGACGATGAGGAAGACGAGTGAGACTATATCTTAAAGGTAACTACGAAACTAGTATATACCAAACCTGTATAGAATTTCCTTGGAAAATGTGGTTCAAAGAACGCAAAGGTGTGGAAGTTGGTTTTTCTTACGCACGTGATGATGATTTCTATTTTAGCGTTAGTTTGGACAAATTTTCTTCAAATGATGAACGTTGGGGGGTGACTGGTTTTAAAATAGGAGATAATCCGTGGAATTCATTTAAATACGAGTATCTAATATTGGATTTTGAAGATTCCTATGAAAGCGATGAGCGTGAGAAAGGTAATTATTTGCGAATTATTTCCACTCATCTAGATATTTTAACGGTTGACAAGCGTGCTCTCTATATCATGGCGATTGAGGTAGCATCTGTCATTGACGGCCAAATCAGCGAAGACGACAAAGAAACATGGCTGAGTGTTGAAGAATTCAAAACGAAACATAAAGACCTACTGAATATGACCTACGACGAAGCAGTCGATATTAGTTTAGAAGAGATAAAGGTTTTGAAAGCCATAGACGAGCCTCTCTGGGAAGAGTTGGATAGGAAGCGCGAGGAGTATATCCGAATCCATGGAGAGGTAGAGTTGGACGACGAGGAAGACGAGTGAGACTATATATCAAAGGCGATTATACCAAAGAAATTCCATTTGATTACTTAGAACTAGCGAAGAGAATGTGGTTTGATACTAAAGATGGGAAGACAGTAGATATTTCTTATTTTGGGAATACTCGCCCATTTAAAACAGACCCAACTATTCACTTGAAATTGAATAAGTGGATGCATGATAATAGATGGAATAATGTTCAGTTGAAAGAAGGGATTATCAATAAATTTGGGAGTCATGTATATGAAAATCTTGAATTAGATTTTGAAGACAATCCAGCAACAGACTATCGAGAAAAAGGAGACTGTCTACGTTTAGCTTCTACCCACCTTGACCTTCTAACTGTTGATAAACGTGCCTTCTATATTATGGCCATTGAAATTGCGACTGCTATTGATGGTCAGATTAGCGAAGATGATAAAGAGAGCTGGTTAAGTGTGGAGGAATTTAAAAACCGGCATGAGGATATCCTTTCGATGAGTTATGAAGAGGCTAACGAGCTGAGTTTGGAAGAAATTCCGTTTATGGACGATGTAAGAGACCCGGTTTGGGAAGAAGACGACCGCAGGAATGAAGAATACATCAAAATCCATGGCGAGCCAGTTTATGACGACGAGGAAGACGAGTGAGAGTTTATAATAAAACTTATTTGAAAGAGAGTGTTATATGGAGGGAAGAAACTAATGTCAGATAAATTAAAACAGTTTAAATGGTTGATCGTATTGTTTTTGTTTCTGTTAGCAATTCCTTCATATTTTGCTTACAATCATTTCCGACAATCTAGTACTTTAAAAGAAGCCTTTGAGAAAAATGAAAGAATTGAAGTTCTTCATCATTTAATGGCATCAGGAAAATATGCGTCTGACATCCGCAAGGCAGGATATACTATTCCTTCTGACGGAGCTATTCGATTGGATGGAGTTATTTATCCATTAGAAATTGAAGGAGAGTTACATTTGAAAATTAGCCCTCCCAAAAATGATGCTAAGGATTTTCAGTTGTTTTTCATTACACAGATTAATGAAAAACAAACGCATGTAGCTTTTATTTTAGATAAAAATCTGAATTTAATTGATTCCAGCTATTCTCAGCAAAATGATAACGGGAAAAGAGAGATTGTTTCTATCCCCCAAGCCGAAGAAGATTACTTGTTGAGAAGTGTTCAAAGCGAGATTGATGACTTCATGAAAAAGATGTATCAAACCTTGTATGGTTAGATTTTTAGAGAAAGTAACTTCTTACTCAACGCAATGCTGTATGAACAAGACTTCTATGATTACTTAGATAGAGGAGGTGAGAAAAATGTCGGGACTTAAAAAAATACTGATCGTTATTGGTTCTGTAATTGCCTTAGCTACTGGTTTGAATCTTTACTTTCAGTATCAAAACCATCAAGAACATATGCAATTAAAAACCTCCTTTGAAGAGAGGGACAATATAGCCGTCTTACAACGTTTGATGGCATCAGGGAAATATGCGCCTGACATCCGTAAAGCGGGCTATGTCATTCCTCCCGATGGAGCTATTCGCTTGGATGGAGGAATTGCTTCCATCGAGATAAAAGGAGACATCGATTTGAAAATATCGTATCGTGGACGGGGGGTTACTGCTTATTTTGAAATAGAGATAGATGGTAAAATAACTAGTGTACTATATGAATTGGATAAGAACTTGGATATAGTTTCTAGCGCCTATTTTCAAACAAATGAAAAAAATAAAAATGAGAGAGTGACTATCCCCAAAGCTGAAGAAAAGCGCCTATTAAAGATTATTCAAAAAGAGCTTGAGGATTTCATGGAAACGATGTATCAGACTTTGTATGGATAGTTTACCAGAGAAAGAAGCTTCTTGCTCAACACAATGCTGTATGAACAACGGGGTGTGTTGAGGGATTTTACTAGAAAAGATACCGTAGATAAGCTACAAAAAAATTACCCAAGTACTTATAATTTCATTCGAAATATTGAAACAGGGAATCAAGAGTTGACAGAGATGAGGTGATTAGATGAAGAAGAGGAAATTTGTAATTTTTTCGTTGCTAATAGTTCTATTATTATCTTTCTCTGGTTTTCAGTACTATAAATATCAGAGAGTTCATAATATTTTTGATGAAATATACTACGAAGAAAGTGATTATCACAATTATACATTTCTCTGGAAAGGACGAGCTTTTTATAAGTTAAAAAGTTTAAAATTTGTGGACAACGATTCTCAAGAAATTTCTATTCATTCTATTGATTATAAAAGTGTAGACTTACCAAATACTATTCAATCTCTAGGTTATTATTTTTATTTTGGATTTCAGGAGATGACGAAAGTTGGGATAGAGATGCGTTTGAGACTGCCAGATACAGAGACAACCATAAATGTAGATTACCTGTACGATGTAAACAATCAGCAATTAGAACGATTTATGTGGTATCACGATGAGAAAAGCGTGAGATATTATCATCAGTCTCAAGTAGAAGCCTTTCTAACGGAGCATGGAAAGACTGCCGATGAGATTCGCAGGGAAGCAGATGAAATACTCCGTCACAAAGTCTTGGCAGACTGGACTTCCATATATGCCAGTCGTTTTAGCCTAGATAATTGGGGAGAAGTGACAGTTAAGGATATATGGAGAACCGAATAACAAACGGAACGACGAGGTAATAGTTTTATAAAGGCAGGTTGCCATGACAGAGTTCTTAAGAATATTTTGTAAAAAAAGTTACTTTGGAGCAGTAAATGAGAAATAAAAGTAAGTCTATCCTATTTTTCCTTTTTTATATGGTATTGTTCATCATTAAGCCGATCTACCAATATATTTCATTTTCTAAGATGGATGTGAATAGTAGTATGGTTAAATTGATTCAAGATAAAAATGATCAGGATTGGCATGCTCTTGATAAGCATATTCATCTAGTGCCCTCAAAAGAAAATGGAAAGAACATCGGCCTTATCTATGTGGTGGATGACTATAATCAAATTGAAAGTAAGATTTCTTCTGAGAATCAAGCGGTATCCATCAGTTACAATAATCGATTACAAGGAGACAAGAGTGTTGAAATTAGTTGGTTAAATGGGGAAAAGCGGTTGTATCATGCTGGGAGATATTTGAAATTAGCAAGTGAAAATCAAGCTGTGATTGAAAGTAACACAGGTTCTTCAGTGACCGTTTGGGAACAACGCTCGGACAATGCGATGAATCAGTTAGATACAGTTGTGAATCAGATGAGAAAGATAGTTTTAAATCATTTGCTTCAGAAAATTTTCTACTATTCGATAGCTTTGGTCTGCTTTCTTTTGGGTTGGAAAATATACTCTCTTTTAAGGAGGGATTGAAGGCCACAGTTCTTCTGGATTTTAATAGTGATGAGAGAGGAAAACTAAAATGCTAACACCCGTGTTATTTATTGTGTCTTTATTTCTACTTTTACGGCACTTTAAAAGCAGTCTCTCAAGAATGATCATCGGATTGTTGTATGGTTCGTTTGCGGCAGTTTTTATTTGTGTGGTTTTAAATGCTGGTAATTACACTCTGCAACCTGGTCAAAGTGTTCAATTGAGAGTTTATCCCAATACAGATCAGCTAGAGTATAATTCGGAACTACATTTTAAAAAATTAGATGATGCGAAGTTAAAATTGTCCGGTCGAAAAGGTTGGGGAATGAAAGACAGTAATATAGTCTATAATGTTGAAAAGCAAACAATAACGGAGCTAATTTTTTTAAAAGACAAAACCGAGCGTAAAGACTTACCAAATGATAAGAGTAAAAGTATCTATTTAGAAAGTGATGGTATAGTGGTTCAAGGGGAGATAAAGGAAGTATTTGGGGTGACGGAAGAAACTCCCTACACGATCACCATCACCAATGTAGATGACAAACCGGCACACTTTGAAGCTCAAGTGGTGGATCGGTAAACTGGACCTCCATCTACTCTAGTCGCTTTAGCCCCAAAAATTGGGTTGATGTGACCGACAAGGATATTTGGAGAGAGGATCTTGGAGCAGATTAGTGATATGTCTCAATCTGAGTTTCTGACGAAGAATGGGGAGAAGTACGCGTGAAAAATAAAAGAAAACAATTTAATAAATGGAATCTAGGATGTTCTGGAATAGTTGCTATTGTAGCGATTGTGTTTTCCTATTATATTTATTTGTATTTCAAAAATGCGAGTTATACCTTGAAACCAGGGGATTCCATAGTTTTAAAAGTTCCGACCTCAAAACAAAAGGAATTTACTCCAAAATTATATCTATCTAAGATTTCTGGTGGGAAATTAGAATTATCTGGGAAAACCTCATGGTGGCAGAAGGGAGAAGGAAACCTTTTAGGGACTAACTATGATCTTTTGAAGCAAGAAATTAGCGAAATCTACTCATTGTCAAGTAATATCCCAACAAAAATAAAAGAAAACGATACAAATAATAGTATATATTTATCAGAAAAAGGTGTAGTTCTTCAATCTAAAGAATCTTGGGAATTTGAGATTCCAAACGCAAAACAAATAAAAATAACGAATATTTCAGACAGAGACATTAGATTTGAAGCGCAGGTGACAGGTGAATAGAGGAAACTAGAAAAGTAAAATGAAGAAAAAATGATTATTTTTTCACTTTGATAGCTTTATTCTTGTCTTCTTTTCTTTGTAAAACTTAAGTTACCAATTTTACACTCCCCTTTTTTCTTTTAGTTCTATACTTCGTGAGGACTATTCATTTTCAGAGTTTCCTTTTTTAGTGATTACTAGGAATCTATTTGTGTAAATTCCCCATACCTCGTCGATAGTGATAGTAACTACTATGCGGACGGTTTGGACATGAGCTGGGTGCATAAGATGAAGGATGTGAAGATTGAGAGTGCAAAATATGATTCTTCTAAGAAAGCTAAGGATTTGCATAAAGAATACCAGAAAATCTTAGATAAGTTTGAAAATGGAAAAGCCCTGGTGATAATGGAAGAGTCGATAATTCGATTGCTATAGGAAATGAGATTGGAGACAATGGAACATTTATAGATTTGGTTAATTCTAATAAACCGCTAGACTTAAAAAACAGAACATACAGAGAAGATTATCCGTTCTCACTCTGGGGACGCCAGTGGAAACAAGGGATGAAGTCTGATTATTTGGGAAATTATCTCTTTGGCTATGTTGGTAAAGGTTACTTAGAATCGAGTGATTCATATTTGAAAGTTGGGGCAGGAGTGGCTCAGGGATGGTCAGATAAGAATCCTTTGAAATATTTAGAGAACATTATTAATGGAAATTATGGAGATAATCCAGGAGATGCTAAGATGATTCAAGACGGAATTAATGACTATAAGGAGAGCTACAAATGAACTTGAAGAGAAAATCAAATTGGAATTTAGGTTGTAGTTTAACACTTGTTGTAGTTTTGGCGGCTATTTTTTTCTTTAATCTATGGGCACAAAATCTTGGTAAGTATACTCTGCAACCAGGAGAGTCGGCTAACTTTACAGTAAATCCTCGGACACATGATGTAGAATATTACTCAGAATTAATCTTGAAAAAAAATGACACTAATAAGCTTAAATTATCAGGTAAAAAAGTTTGGTTTGAGATGGATAGCGATATTTTTTATGGTGTTGAAGAACAAAAACTTTTTAGAAGAAATCTTTCAGAAAATGATGATGAAGAGCTTCCAAACAATCAAAAAGACATTAATTTAGTACGGGATGGAATTGTTGTCAGTTACAAAGGGGAAAAAATATTTAATGTAACCAATAACAAGTCCTACACAATAACCATCACCAATGTAGACGACAAACCGGCGCACTTTGAAGCTCAAGTGGTGGATAGGTAAAATTTCAGCTCTCAAATGAGGGCTTTTTTAGATACAAGTTTCAAAAAAGAAGCAAATATGATATACTAAAGAACGAATATTCTATTAGAATTAGGACAAGCAATATGAAACAAACGATTATTCTTTTATACGGTGGGCGTAGTGCAGAGCGTGAAGTCTCTGTCCTTTCAGCTGAAAGTGTGATGCGTGTGGTCAACTACGATCGTTTCACAGTCAAGACTTTCTTCATCAGCCAATCAGGTGACTTTATCAAAACGCAAGAATTTAGCCAGACTCCAGGTCAAGAGGATCGTCTCATGACCAATGAGACCATTGACTGGGACAAGAAAATCGCGCAAAGTGCCATCTATGAAGAAGGTGCAGTGGTCTTTCCAGTTCTTCATGGTCCGATGGGAGAAGATGGCTCTGTTCAAGGATTCCTTGAAGTTTTGAAAATGCCTTATGTCGGTTGCAATATCTTGTCATCAAGTCTTGCCATGGATAAAATCACGACCAAGCGTGTGTTAGAATCTGTCGGGATCGCTCAAGTTCCTTATGTGGCCATTGTCGAAGGAGATGATGTGACTTCTAAAATCGCTGAAGTTGAAGAAAAACTGACTTATCCAGTCTTCACGAAGCCGTCAAACATGGGTTCCAGTGTCGGTATTTCTAAGTCTGAAAACCAAGAAGAACTCCGCCAAGCTCTAGAACTTGCCTTCCAATATGACAGCCGTGTCTTGGTAGAGCAAGGGGTAAATGCCCGTGAAATCGAGGTTGGTCTCTTGGGCAACTACGAAGTGAAGAGCACGCTTCCTGGTGAAGTGGTCAAGGATGTTGCCTTTTATGACTACGATGCCAAATATATCGATAACAAGATTACCATGGACATCCCAGCCAAGATTAGTGATGATGTAGTAGCTGTCATGCGTCATAATGCAGAAACAGCCTTCCGTGCAATCGGTGGCCTCGGTCTGTCTCGTTGTGATTTCTTCTATACCGATAAGGGCGAAATTTTCCTAAACGAGCTTAATACCATGCCAGGTTTCACCCAGTGGTCAATGTATCCACTGCTTTGGGACAATATGGGAATCAGCTACCCAGACCTAATCGAGCATTTGGTTGACCTTGCCAAGGAAAGTTTTGACAAGCGCGAAGCGCATTTGCTATAAAAATGAAAGAGAGGGTAGAAGCCAGAACCGTCACTGCCAGGTGATTAGAGTTCTCGGACTTCGACCCTTTTTAAAGGAGTAGAAATGAAATTAACGATCCACGAAGTTGCCCAAGCTGTTGGAGCTAAAAATGATGTTAGTCTTTTTGCGGACGTTCAGTTAGAAAAGGCTGAGTTTGACAGTCGTTTGATTAGGACAGGTGATTTGTTTGTGCCCCTTAAAGGTGCGCGTGACGGTCATGACTTTATCGAAACAGCTTTTGAAAATGGTGCAGTAGTAACCTTGTCTGAGAAAGAGGTTGCAAATCATCCCTACATTCTAGTAGACGACGTGTTGTCTGCCTTTCAAACCCTCGCAGCCTACTATCTTGAAAAAACGGCTGTTGATGTCTTTGCAGTTACGGGTTCAAATGGCAAGACAACCACTAAGGATATGTTGGCGCACTTGCTTTCAACAACCTACAAAACCTACAAAACACAAGGAAACTACAATAACGAGATTGGCCTTCCTTACACAGTTCTCCACATGCCTGAAGGAACAGAAAAGTTGGTCTTGGAGATGGGGCAGGATCACTTGGGAGATATCCATCTCTTGTCTAAATTGGCTCACCCCAAGACAGCCATTGTGACCTTGGTCGGAGAGGCTCATTTGGCCTTTTTCAAAGACCGTTCGGAGATTGCTAAAGGGAAAATGCAAATTGCAGACGGTATGGCACCAGGTTCTTTGATTTTGGCACCAGCTGACCCGATTGTAGAGGCCTACTTGCCTACAGATAAAAAAGTAATCCGTTTTGGGCAAGGAGCTGAGTTAGAAGTCACAGACTTGATTGAGCGCAAGGATAGTCTGACCTTTAAGGCTAATTTTTTGGAACAAGCCCTCGATTTGCCAGTGACAGGTAAGTACAATGCCACCAATGCTATGATTGCTGCTTATGTGGCTCTTCAAGAAGGAGTGTCAGAGGAGCAAATTCATCAGGCCTTCCAAAATCTGGAATTGACGCGTAACCGTACTGAGTGGAAGAAAGCAGCCAATGGAGCAGATATTCTGTCTGACGTATACAATGCCAATCCAACTGCTATGAAGTTGATTTTGGAGACTTTTTTGGCTATTCCAGCCAACGAAGGAGGCAAGAAAATTGCTGTTCTAGCAGATATGAAGGAACTCGGTAACCAGTCTGTCCAACTCCATAACCAGATGATTTTGAGCCTATCGCCAGATGTGGTGGATACCGTGATTTTCTATGGAGAAGATATTGCGGAATTAAGCCAGCTGGCTAGTCAAATGTTCCCAATCGGTCACGTTTTCTACTTCAAGAAAACAGCTGACGAGGACCAATTTGAAGACCTAGTCAAGAAGGTTAAGGAAAGCCTTGGAGCCAATGACCAAATTTTGCTTAAAGGCTCTAACTCCATGAATCTAGCCAAGCTGGTAGAAAGTTTAGAAAATGAATGCAAGTGATTTTACCAAGTATCTGCAAAGAATGCTAGCCATTACGGATACTGGATTAACCTTTACAAAAGATCCTTTCGACCGTGAGCGCTACGAGGACTTGCGAATCCTGTTATCTGAAATGTTGAATCAGGTATCAGACCTCGATGCAGAAGAAGTGGCAGAAGTCATGAAACCGACTTCCGCTTATGCAACTCCTCTGATGGACGTCCGTGCTTGGATTGTTGAGGATGAAAAAGTATGTTTAGTTAGAGGAAAAGGGGAGGATAGTTGGGCTTTGCCAGGTGGATTTGGTGAAGTCGGCTACTCTCCAACCGAAAATATTCTTAAAGAAATTGAAGAAGAAACTGGTTTTACAGCAAAAGCTGAAAGGCTGCTTGCAGTTTTTGATACCAATCGTTTCCAACTACAGAGCAAACAATATGCAAAGTTTGTCTTTGAATGTCAACTTCTTGACGGACAATTTCAAGAAAATCAAGAAATTGCTGACCTTCAATTTTTTGCCATTGACCAATTGCCAGTCTTATCTGAAAAACGCATCACCAAGGAGCAAATGGAGATTCTTTGGCAGGTTTATAAAGGACAAAGAGACCAATATGTTGATTAGTTTATGCTAGAGAAGTTGACAAATCAAAAAAGGGTATCTGCAAGGTGCATTTCTGCAATACAAATGATATAATAGGTTGCGAATTTAAGACGCAAGTATTCTATGCATGGCATGGAATCAAGTTTTTTCAAAAAATTAAAAAGGCCGAGTAGTGACTTTTCTACTGCTCGGGCTAGATGAACGAGGAATAGAATATGAATTTGTGGGATAAATTATTTACCACACAGATATCAGAACCGCCCCAGTTTGAACTTCACTGGTACATTGGTTTGTTATGTTTACTGGCTCTTACTTTCTATGCTTCTTATCGTTTTCGCGACAAAGTAGCTTACCAGCGTTTTATTCAGATCCTTCAGTCTGTTCAACTGATCGTTCTGTATAGCTGGTATTGGGGCAATCTCATGCCTCTGTCAGAAAGTTTGCCCTTCTATCATTGCCGTATCGCCATGTTTGTGATGCTCTTGATTCCAGGGACATCCAAGTACAAACAGTACTTTGCTCTTTTAGGAACTTTTGGAGCAACAGCAGCACTGGCTTACCCACTCTTTGATCCCTACCCATTTCCACACGTAACCATTTTGTCCTTCATTATCGGACATGTTGCCCTTTTAGGAAATGCGCTCCTATACTTGTTTAGAAACTATCAACCTTCCCTTCTCGATTTGAAGAATGTGGCGGTGATTACCTTTGCCTTAAATGGCTTGATATGGGTTGTCAACTTAGTTGTAGGTGGGGATTATGGCTTTTTAAACAAACCACCACTTGTTGGAAGTTTCGGCCAGCCCTTAAATTATCTCATTGTTTCGACTGTTATCGTGATAGCAATTCGCTTAACAGGGAAATTAGTAGAAAATTTTTTACAACAAAAATCGGAAGAATTTATTCAAGAGAAGATCTAAAATGATCTTCTCTTTTTTGGATTTTTAAGAAACAAAAAGGAAATTGTGAACGTTAACTTCAAATAATCTCTTAGAAGAAGAATTTTTCTAGAATTTTCTCAAAAAACATGCAGGAATTTTATCAAAAACTAAGCACGATTGGATTTTTTGTGTTATAATATTCTTTGAATAGCTATGCCCAAACATAGTTATTAAATAGAAGTGAGAAACTTGGAAGACAGAGAGGATGCGATGTAATGACTAGAGATGGTTTTTTTACAGGCTTAGATATCGGAACTAGCTCGATTAAAGTGCTAGTAGCTGAGCATAGAGATGGCGAAGTAAATGTAATTGGTGTTAGCAATGCCAAAAGTAAAGGTGTAAAAGACGGAATTATTGTTGATATTGAAGCAGCTGCTTCAGCAATCAAATCTGCAATCACACAGGCAGAAGAGAAAGCGGGTATTTCTATTAAGTCTGTTAACGTTGGCCTTCCAGCAAACCTCTTGCAGGTTGAACCAACACAAGGAATGATTCCTGTAACATCAGATACTAAAGAGATCACAGATCAAGATGTTGAAAATGTTGTCAAATCAGCTTTGACAAAGAGCATGACTCCTGACCGTGAAGTGATTACCTTTATTCCAGAAGAATTCATCGTGGATGGTTTCCAAGGAATTCGTGACCCTCGTGGTATGATGGGTGTTCGCTTGGAAATGCGTGGTCTGCTTTACACAGGTCCTCGTACGATTCTACACAATCTTCGTAAGACAGTTGAGCGTGTAGGTATTCATGTTGATAATGTGATTATTTCACCTTTGGCAATCGTGAACTCCGTTCTCAACGAAGGCGAACGCGAATTTGGTGCGACTGTCATCGATATGGGTGGAGGTCAGACTACTGTAGCGACTATCCGTAACCAGGAATTGCAGTTCACTAATATCTACCAAGAAGGTGGAGATTACGTTACAAAAGACATTTCTAAAGTCTTGAAAACATCTCAAAAAATTGCAGAAAGTTTGAAACTGAACTATGGTGAAGCTTACGTTCCACTTGCAAGTAACGAAACTTTCCAAGTTGAAGTAATTGGTGAAGTAGAACCTGTTGAAGTAACAGAAAGCTATTTGGCAGAAATTATCTCAGCACGCATCAAACATATCTTTGACCAAATCAAACAAGAGTTGGAAAGAAGACACTTGTTAGATTTGCCTGGAGGTATTGTCCTTATCGGTGGAAATGCAATTTTGCCAGGAATTGTTGAATTAGCCCAAGAAGTATTTGGTGTTCGAGTAAAACTCTATGTACCAAATCAAGTTGGAATTCGCAACCCTGCATTTGCGCATGTGATTAGCTTGTCTGAGTTTGCTGGTAAATTGACTGAAGTCAATCTTCTTGCACAAAAAGCAGTTAAAGGAGATGAATTCCTTCGTCAAAAACCAATCAACTTTGGCATTCCAAATCAACGTTTGAATCCAGTAGCGCAACCAAGTCCAGCACAAGCAGCTCCAGCTGAAACTGTGCAGGAAGCTCCAGTTGCTCCCAAGGAAGAATTCCAAGCAAGTTCTCAAAGTAAACCGAAGCTAACAGAACGTTTCCGTGGTTTGATCGGAAGCATGTTTGATGAATAAAAGAGGATAAGAAATTATGACATTTTCATTTGATACAGCAGCAGCTCAAGGCGCAGTTATTAAGGTAATTGGTGTCGGTGGTGGTGGTGGTAATGCCATTAACCGCATGGTTGACGAAGGTGTTGCTGGTGTAGAATTTATCGCAGCCAACACTGATGTACAAGCCCTTAGCAGTACGAAAGCAGAAACAGTTATCCAACTTGGTCCTAAATTGACTCGTGGTTTGGGTGCTGGAGGTCGTCCAGAAGTAGGACGTAAAGCTGCAGAAGAAAGTGAAGAAGCTTTGACGGAAGCTATCACTGGAGCAGACATGGTCTTTATCACTGCTGGTATGGGTGGCGGATCTGGTACAGGTGCAGCTCCTGTTATTGCACGTATCGCTAAAGATCTTGGTGCTCTTACAGTTGGTGTCGTGACACGTCCTTTCGGATTTGAAGGAAGTAAACGTGGCCAGTACGCTGTAGAAGGAATCAACGAACTTCGCGAGCATGTTGATACTTTGTTGATTATCTCTAATAACAACTTGCTTGAAATTGTTGATAAGAAAACGCCACTTCTTGAAGCTCTTAGCGAAGCAGATAACGTTCTTCGCCAAGGTGTTCAAGGGATCACTGACTTGATCACGAACCCAGGATTGATTAACCTTGACTTTGCTGACGTGAAAACTGTAATGGCAAATAAAGGAAATGCTCTTATGGGTATCGGTATCGGTAGTGGTGAAGAACGCGTTGTTGAAGCGGCTCGTAAAGCAATTTACTCTCCGCTTCTTGAAACAACTATCGATGGAGCAGAGGATGTCATCGTCAACGTTACTGGTGGTCTTGACTTGACCTTGATTGAAGCAGAAGAAGCTTCAGAAATCGTCAACCAAGCAGCTGGCCAAGGTGTAAACATCTGGCTTGGAACATCAATTGACGAAAGCATGAAGGATGAAATCCGTGTTACAGTTGTAGCGACAGGTGTTCGTCAAGAGCGCGTGGAAAAAGTAGTTGGAGCTCGTAACAACCAACCAGTTGGACGTCCATCAACTAAAGCGCCACAAGCACACACATTTGACCGTCAATTCGACTTGGAAGAGACAGCAGAATTGCCTAAATCAAGCCCACGTCGTTTTGAAACAAACCAAGCGTCTGCTTTTGGAGACTGGGACTTGCGTCGTGAGTCTATTGTTCGCCAAACAGATCCCGTTGTTTCACCAGTAGAACGCTTCGAAACACCAGTTTCACAAGATGAAGATGAATTGGATACACCTCCATTCTTCAAAAATCGTTAATCAATGAATTTGAAAAAAAATACTGAATTAGTTTTTCAGCAAATAGCTGATGCTAGTCAAGAAGCCAACCGTGCTCTAGATGCTGTTTCAGTAATCGCAGTGACAAAGTATGTAGATGTACAAACAGCGGAAGCCTTGCTTCCGCTTGGTGTCCGTCATATAGGTGAAAATCGAGTTGATAAATTTTTAGAAAAATATCAGGCCTTGAAAGATTACCCAGTTACTTGGCATTTAATAGGAACACTACAGAGACGGAAAGTGAAAGAAGTAATCCCATTTGTGGATTACTTTCATGCTTTAGACTCCCTAAAGTTAGCCCAGGAAATTCAAAAGAGAACAGATCATGTTATCAAGTGTTTCTTGCAGGTCAATATTTCTGGGGAAGAAAGCAAGCATGGATTTTCAAAAGAAGAATTGCTAGAACTTTTGCCAGAATTGGCTAAGTTAGATCAGATTGAGTATGTTGGTTTAATGACCATGGCTCCTTTTGAGGCAGACAGTGATGAATTGAAAGAAATTTTCAAGGATACGCAGGCTCTGCAAGCAGAAATTAGAGAAAAACAAATCCCTAATATGCCGATGACGGAGCTAAGCATGGGAATGAGTCGTGATTTTAAAGAAGCGATTCAGTTCGGCTCAACCTTTGTTCGAATCGGTACAGCATTTTTTAAATAGGAGAGAGCTATGTCTTTAAAAGATAGATTCGATAAATTTATAGATTATTTTACAGAAGACGGAGAAGAAACGACTAACTACCAGACTCAACAAGAGGAAACAGTTAGCCCAGCCATCTCATCTTCTAAAGAATTACCAGCACCTGCTCAGTCAGGATCAGCAAAAGATGCAAATATTACTCGTCTTCATGCGCGTCAGCAAGAATTGGCAATGCAAAGCCATCGTTCAGATGAGAAAGTGACAATTGACGTTCGCTATCCAAGAAAATATGAAGATGCAACTGAAATTGTAGATTTGTTGGCTGGAAATGAAAGTATTTTGATTGATTTCCAATACATGACAGAGATTCAAGCCCGTCGTTGCCTTGATTACTTGGACGGAGCCCGTCATGTCTTGGCTGGAAATATGAAAAAAGTTGCGAGTACGATGTATCTATTGACTCCTGTCAACGTTATCGTGAATATTGAAGATATCAAACTTCCAGATGAATCACAAAGCGCTGAGTTTGGTTTTGATATTAAACGAAATAGAGCAAGATAATGATTTTCTTAATTCGTTTAATCCAAAATGCGGTTAGCATTTACTCGATCATTCTCGTTGCATTTGCTCTTCTTTCATGGTTTCCAAATGCCTATGAAAGCCAGCTAGGTCGCTTAGTTATCAGACTTGCTCGCCCAGTTATTGAGCCTCTTCGTAAGCTCAATCTACAATTTGCTGGTCTTGATTTTACGGTTTGGGCGGCGCTGATTTTGATTCAGTTTGTTGGAAATATCTTAACACGACTAGTCCTATTACTATGACAGTAAATCGAGCCATTTATCAGCATTTTTCCCAAGATGATATTCCTTTTATTGATAAGGGATTAGAGTGGATCAAGCGGGTAGAAGATACATATGCACCGGTGCTTACTCCATTTATCAATCCCCATCAGGAACAGATCTTGAGGGTGTTAGCTGGGACATATGGACTGGGTTGCCAAAGTAGTGGTGATTTTCTTTCGACAGAGTCGGTTCGAGTTCTTCTCTATCCAGATTACTTTGAACCAGAGATATCAGACTTTGAAATGGCCTTGTTGGAAATCTGCTATCCGAGTAAGTTTGAACAACTGAGTCATGGAAAAATATTGGGAACAATCATCAACCAGCTAGGAATTGACCGTAAATTATTTGGTGATATCTTGGTAGATGAAAAGAGAGCACAGATTTTTGTCAATCGTGATTTCATTCCTCTTTTTCAGGATGGAATAAGAAAGATTGGCAGACTTCCTGTATCGCTGGAGGAACGTCCTTTTACCGATAGGATTTTGTCTAAAATTGATTATAGAGAACGAGAAATTTTAGTTTCGAGTTTTCGATTGGATGCCCTCTTATCAAGTGCCTTGAAATTATCTAGAAACCAAGCTAGTCAACTGATAGAGAAAAAATCTGTCCAGGTAAACTATCATGTGGTTGAAAAAAGTGATTACCAGGTTACAGTTGGAGATTTGATCAGTGTGAGAAAGTTTGGTCGTTTGAAAGTTGTCAAAGACAATGGTCAGACCAAAAAGGATAAGAAAAAACTAACAGTCCGGCTACTTTTAAGCAAGTGAGAAGAAATATGTCGATTACACCACAAGAAATAAGTGATAAAGCTTTCTCAAGAACATTCAGAGGCTACAATCAGGAAGAAGTTGACCTCTTTCTTGATAAGATTTACTTTGAATTAGAGGAGATGATTCGATACAAAGATGAAACTGAACTCTATATCAAAAAACTAGAAGAACGTCTTTCCTATTATACGAATGATATTCCTAAGAGAACAGTAACAAGCGAGCAAGAACCAGAAGCAATTAATGATTCTATTTTTTATTAAGTAAGTGAGGAAAAGTATGCCAATTACATCGTTAGAAATTAAAGATAAAACCTTTGGCACAAGATTTAGAGGTTTTGACCCAGAAGAAGTAGACGAGTTTCTTGATATCGTTGTTCGTGATTATGAAGACTTGGTTCGTAGTAATCACGATAAAGAGACACACATCAAAAGTTTGGAAGAACGTTTGTCTTACTTTGATGAGATGAAGGATTCCTTGAGTCAGTCAGTTTTGATTGCTCAAGATACAGCTGAGCGTGTCAAACAAGCTGCTCAAGAACGTTCAAACAATATTATTCAACAAGCTGAACAAGATGCTCAGCGTTTGCTTGAAGAAGCGAAATACAAGGCAAATGAAATTCTCCGTCAGGCTACAGATAATGCGAAGAGAGTGGCTGTTGAGACAGAAGAGTTGAAGAACAAGAGCCGTGTATTCCATCAACGCCTCAAGTCTACGATTGAAAGTCAGTTAGCAATTGTTGAATCATCTGATTGGGAAGATATTCTTCGCCCAACAGCTACTTACCTTCAGACAAGTGATGAAGCCTTTAAAGAAGTGGTTGGTGAAGTTCTTGGTGAATCCGTATCTTTACAACCAGAGGAAGAACCAATTGATATGACTCGTCAATTCACACCAGAAGAGGTTGCTGAATTGCAAGCTCGTATCGAGGCTGGTAACAAAGAATTAGCTGAATTTGAAGCTCAACAAAATCAACAGACAGAAGAAAGTGACCAGCATGAAGAGTCAGTTGAAGTAGAAGCTACTGCAGCAACTGAGGAAGATGCAAACAAAGAATCTGTTCTTATCCTATAAAAAATGTGAGAACAAGGTCTAATCAACTATATTATCAGCGAGCGGGAGATGGTGAGAGTCCTGCAATCCCTAGTGGTTAGATTATCCTCTCAAGCAATCCAGTCCGAAAGCAGTAAGACTGGACGTCCCCCACGTTACGGGAAAAGAGGAAAAGAGACCCTGTCTTTTTTCGAACAAAGGTGGTACCACGATTTTCGTCCTTTTTGCGAATCGTGGTTTTTATTTTGTCATTTTAAATTAAAGGAGTAACAATGAAACTTAAAGAAACCCTCAATTTAGGGAAAACAGACTTTCCTATGCGTGCTGGTCTTCCAACTAAAGAACCAGTTTGGCAAAAAGAATGGGAAGAAGCAAAACTTTACCAACGTCGTCAAGAATTGAACCAAGGAAAACCACATTTCACCTTGCATGATGGACCTCCGTATGCAAACGGAAATATCCACGTTGGACATGCCATGAACAAGATTTCTAAAGATATTATTGTTCGTTCTAAGTCTATGTCTGGATTTTACGCTCCTTACATCCCAGGTTGGGATACTCATGGTCTGCCAATCGAACAAGTCTTGGCAAAACAGGGTGTTAAACGCAAAGAAATGGACTTGGTTGAGTACTTGAAACTTTGCCGCGAGTACGCTCTTTCTCAAGTTGATAAACAACGTGAAGACTTTAAACGTTTGGGTGTTTCTGGTGACTGGGAAAATCCTTATGTGACTTTGACTCCAGACTATGAAGCAGCTCAGATCCGTGTCTTTGGTGAGATGGCTAAAAAAGGCTATATCTACCGTGGTGCCAAGCCAGTTTACTGGTCATGGTCTTCTGAGTCAGCCCTTGCTGAAGCGGAAATTGAGTACCATGACTTGCTTTCAACTTCCCTTTACTATGCTAACCGCGTCAAAGACGGAAAAGGTGTTCTAGATACGGATACTTATATTGTCGTATGGACCACTACACCATTTACTATCACAGCATCTCGTGGTTTGACAGTTGGAGCAGATATTGATTATGTATTGGTACAACCAGCTGGTGAATCTCGTAAGTTTGTAGTTGCTTCAGAATTGTTGAATAGCTTGTCTGAGAAATTTGGTTGGGCTGATGTTCAGGTCTTGGCAACCTACCGTGGTCAAGAATTGAATCACATCGTAACAGTCCACCCATGGGATACGGCTGTAGATGAGTTGGTAATCCTTGGTGACCACGTTACGACTGACTCTGGTACTGGTATTGTCCATACAGCCCCTGGTTTTGGTGAGGACGACTACAATGTCGGTGTTGCCAACGGCCTTGAAGTTGCTGTAACAGTTAACGAACGCGGTATTATGATGGAAAATGCTGGTCCTGAATTTGCGGGTCAGTTCTATGACAAGGTTGTGCCGACTGTTATCGAAAAACTGGGTGATTTACTCCTTGCTCAGGAAGAAATTTCTCACTCATACCCATTTGACTGGCGTACCAAGAAACCAATCATCTGGCGAGCTGTTCCACAGTGGTTTGCTTCTGTATCTAAATTCCGCCAAGAAATCTTGGATGAAATTGAAAAAGTGAAGTTCCACTCAGAATGGGGGAAAGTTCGTCTTTACAATATGATTCGTGACCGTGGCGACTGGGTTATCTCTCGTCAACGTGCTTGGGGTGTTCCGCTTCCAATCTTCTACGCAGAAGATGGTACAGCTATCATGACAGCTGAAACGATTGAACATGTAGCTCAACTCTTTGAGGAACACGGCTCTATCATCTGGTGGGAACGTGATGCCAAAGACCTCTTGCCAGAAGGATTTAGCCACCCAGGTTCACCAAATGGTGAGTTCAAAAAAGAAACAGATATCATGGACGTTTGGTTTGACTCAGGTTCATCATGGAATGGTGTTTTGGTCAATCGTCCAAATCTGACTTACCCAGCAGATCTTTACCTAGAAGGTTCTGACCAATACCGTGGTTGGTTCAACTCATCACTTATCACATCTGTTGCTAATCATGGCGTAGCTCCTTACAAACAAATCTTGTCACAAGGTTTTACCCTTGATGGTAAAGGTGAGAAGATGTCTAAATCCCTTGGGAATACCATTGCTCCAAGCGATGTTGAAAAACAATTTGGTGCGGAAATCTTGCGTCTCTGGGTGACAAGTGTTGACTCAAGCAACGACGTGCGTATCTCTATGGATATCTTGAGCCAAGTCTCTGAAACTTACCGTAAGATCCGTAACACTCTTCGTTTCTTGATTGCTAACACATCTGACTTTAATCCAGCTGAAGATGCAGTCGCTTACGATGAACTTCGTTCAGTTGATAAGTACATGACGATTCGCTTTAACCAGCTTGTCAAGACCATTCGTGATGCCTATGCGAACTTTGAATTCTTAACCATCTACAAGGCCTTGGTAAACTTTATCAACGTTGATTTATCAGCCTTCTACCTTGACTTCGCTAAAGACGTTGTTTACATCGAAGGTGCCAAATCACTGGAACGTCGTCAAATGCAAACAGTCTTCTATGACATTCTTGTCAAAACCACCAAACTCTTGACACCAATCCTTCCTCACACAGCAGAGGAAATCTGGTCCTATCTTGAGTTTGAAGCTGAAGAATTCGTTCAATTGTCAGAATTACCAGAAGCGGAAACTTTTGCCAACCAAGAAGAAATCTTGGATACCTGGGCAGCATTCATGGACTTCCGTGGACAAGCTCAAAAAGCCTTAGAAGAAGCGCGTAATGCAAAAGTAATCGGGAAATCACTCGAAGCACACTTGACAGTTTACCCAAATGAAGTGGTGAAAACTCTTCTTGGAGCAGTAGACAGCAATGTGGCTCAACTCTTGATCGTGTCTGAATTGACCATCGCTGAAGGTACAGCTCCAGAGAGTGCAGTAAGCTTTGAAGATGTTGCCTTTACAGTTGAACGCGCTGCAGGTGAAGTATGTGACCGCTGCCGTCGTATCGATCCAACTACTGCAGAACGTAGCTACCATGCAGTTATCTGTGACCACTGTGCAAGCATCGTAGAAGAAAACTTTGCGGACGCTGTCGCAGAAGGATTTGAAGCCAAATAATCAGATTAGAAATATGTTTTCTCATAGTTTAAGATGAGATGAAAAGGAAAAAGAGAGGAAGTCATTTCTCTCTTTTTTGCTAGAAAAAGTTTAGGACAAAGATGCAGAAATCTAATAATTTTGGGGCTCGTTTTAAGTTGATTTTTGAGATTTTTTTAAAAAGAGGAGTCGTGTTTTGGTACTTTTCAAAAGCAGGTGTTGTTTCTAAAAATCGCGACAAATAATTTGAATAATCAAGTGAAATCAGGTAGAATAGAAAGGATTGAATAATATATTGAAAAGGAAATCTTTAGAATGAAACATCAGTTTTATGGAGAAAAACGACAGCGCTTTTCTTTCCGCAAGTTGTCCGTTGGGCTCGTTTCGGCGGCTATTGGAAGCTTCTTTTTGAGTGGGCAAATAACTGGGGACTTGACTTCTGTAAAGGCAGCAGAAATTCAAAGTCAGCAGTCTGCTCAGGTCAAATACCACTACGTAGTGGAGTCTGAATTGACGGAGGCAGAGAAGAGTGCCTTGATAAGGGAGATTCCAAAGCATGTTGAGGATGCTTCAGAGACCTATTACTTAGTTTATCGTCCGACTACTCAAGGGGATTCGTCTGGAGTATTCCCTAAGACAGGTCACTCCAGCCTTAGGGAATCAACTTTTACAGCGATAGGTCTTGCATTACTAGTGCTTGTAGTTGTTAGAGGCAGAAATGGGAAGAGGTATTTATCTTCGATCTTGTTGGTAACTGGAATGGGATCCATACTGCTATCTCCAACAGTCTTAGCAGTGACGAATATCGAACTTGCGGCATATAATCAAAGTCTTAACTTGGGTCTTGGAGATGCACTGCCAGCGCCATTGAAAATTGACGGTTACGACTATATCGGTTATCTAAAGAATGAAGAACAAAATGATAGTCATTTAGCTCATTCTGCTCATAAGGAAAATCCGACACTTGACTTGGAGAAAGAGAAGGGAAGTGAACTTAAACCGAGTGAAACAAATCTTGATATGAAAGAGATTGTTTCAGATAAGGGGGATGCTTTAACTGAGGAAGAAAGAGAAGCTATAGCTGCCAAGGAGAGAGAGTCTGCTCGTCTAAGCACCGTTTATGACTTGCCAGAACTAAAAATTAGCGAGCAGGAGTCAGTTCAAGAACTTCCTTATCAGACAAAATACCAGTATTCTGATGAATTGGCTCAAGGCCAATCAAAAGTTATACAATCAGGTGTTCGAGGTCAACGTACAGTAGTGACTCGTCATTTTCGTAAGGATCAAGAAATCGTGAAAAGCGAAATGATTTCTGATCAAGTGACGCTTGAACCTGTTTCTGAAATTATTTTAGTTGGAACAGCTCCAACTAACTCGATACCCAAAGAAACTCCAGTTCATGAAGTTCCAGAATTGGAAGAATATGGCACAACTCCTGAGACAGCGCCAGTTCACAAAGTTCCAGAACTGACGGAATACGGTACAACTCCTGAAACAGCGCCTGTTCATGAAGCACCAGAATTGACAGAATACGGAACTAGTCCTGATACGTCTCCGGTTCGTGAGACTCCAGAACTGACAGAATATGGCACAAGTCCTGAAACATCTCCAGTTCACGAAGTTCCAGAATTGACAGAATATGGCACCAGTCCCGAGACATCACCAGTTCAAGAGATTCCAGAACTGACGGAATATGGGACAAATCCTGATACATCTCCAGTTCACGAAGTTCCAGAACTGACGGAATACGGTACAACTCCTGATACAGCCCCAGTTCATGAAGTTCCAGAATTGACGGAATATGGTACAACTCCTGAAACAGCGCCTGTTCACGAAGTTTCAGAATTGACAGAATATGGCACAAATTCTGAGACAGCCCCAGTTCAAGAGATTCCAGAATTGACGGAATATGGGACAACTCCAGAAACAGCGCCTGTTCACGAAGTTCCAGAATTGGCAGAATACGGAACCAGTCCCGAGACATCTCCAGTTCAAGAGATTCCAGAACTGACGGAATATGGGACAACTCCTGATACAGCTCCTATTCATGAGAATTCTGAGTTGGAATTGACTACAAATGATGAGGTTAGAATAGAAAAGATTGATTTTTCTATTGACGAGCAATATACAGATGAGATTCCAGAAGGAAGTCGTCAAATCACAACTCCAGGAGTCCAAGGCGAACGCACGATTAAGACTCGTGTCTACAGTTCCAACGGTCAAGAGGTTGACCGCCAAGAACTTTCGAATGAAGAAACCCTAGCTCCAGTAACGCAAATTGTCAAAGTCGGGACGGCTAAGCCAAATATGGTACCAAACGATGCGCCGAAAGCAGAAGCTCTGCCAGAGTATCCGCTAACTTATACCGACGAAACTCGGGTTGAGAAAATTAACTTTAGCATTCGTGAAGAAGAAACGGACGAATTGGTTCAAGATGCTCGCCAAATCGCAACTCCGGGAGTCCAAGGTGAACGAACTATCAAGACTCGTGTTTACAGTTCTAACGGTCAAGTTGTTGACCGCCAAGAGTTGTCTAATGAAGAAACTTTGGCGCCCGTAACACAGATCGTCAAAGTCGGAACGGCTAAACCAAGCATGGTACCGAACGATCCACCGAAAGCAGACGTTCTTCCAGAGTATCCCCTAACTTATATCGATGAAACTCGTGTAGAGAAAATAGCCTTCAACATTCGTGAAGAAGAAACGGATGAATTGGTCCAAGATGCGCGCCAAATCGCAACTCCGGGAGTCCAAGGCGAACGAACTATCAAGACTCGTGTTTACAGTTCCAATGGTCAAGTTGTTGACCGTCAAGAGTTGTCTAACGAAGAAACCTTGTCTCCCGTAACACAAATCGTCAAGGTCGGCACGGCTAAACCAAGCATGGTACCAAGTGATGCACCGAAAGCAGATGCTTTACCAGAGTATTCGCTGACATATACAGATGAAACCCGCGTAGAGAAAATAGCCTTCAATATCGAGAAGCAATATACGGATGAATTGGTTCAAGATGTTCGTCAAATCGCCACTCCGGGTGTTCAAGGTGAGCGGACCATCAAGACTCGTGTCTACAGTTCTAACGGTCAAGAGGTTGACCGCCAAGAATTGTCTAATGAGGAAACCTTGTCCCCGGTAACACAAATCGTCAAGGTCGGCACGGCTAAACCAAGCATGGTACCGAACGATCCACCGAAAGCAGATGCTTTAGAGGAGTTCGATTTAATTTCACTGCATAATCTCTTGGCAGAAGCGGATCAGATTAAAGCTCAGGCCCGTTATTTCAACGATAGCCAGAGTCATCAAGCTAACTATGATGCTGCTTTGACGGCTGGTCAAGCGATTCTGAGCCAATCCCAAGCCAGCCAAGCAGAAGTCAACCAACTGGTGGAACAAATCAATCAAGCCAAGGCTCAATTAAGTGGACTTGAGGTTGTCAAAATAGCTCTTCAGACTGAGTACGATTTAAATCCAACGGTTAAAACCTCGGTTAAATATAAGAATGCGGATTCAGATAAGCAGACAGTTTATACAGACGAATTGACTAAGGCTGAAAGAGTTCTGAACAATCAGACTGCTACACAAGTACAGGTCAACCAAGCTCTTGTTAGTCTGACAGCAGCCAAAGAAGCACTAAATGGAGTGCCTAAAGTCAAGCCGACTGTTTCAATTCTAAGTCTGACTGAGAATACTGATGATAAGTCGGTGACGGTTCAATATAGATTGGAAGACCAGACCCAGTCCTTCCGTTCGGCGACTGCAGAATTGTATCAGGGAGATCAGCTGATTCGCACTCTTCCAATTACCAACTTCGCTGGCAGCTTGAAAATTGGCGACCTAGACTACTACACAGGTTACACTCTAAAAACCAAGTTGACTTATGAACTAGATAATGGCAGCTTTACTGAGTTTGAAACAGACAGTCGTAACTTTGAGTTAGAATACAAGAAGATTGCCTTCCGTGATATTGATTCTGTTGAGTTTTATCATAAAGAAAACGACCAATACAAGCGTTTTGTATCGATGAGCTCCATGCCTACGGATCTGTCTACTTACTTCGTCAAGATCAAATCAAGCGAATCCAAGGAAATTCTCCTACCAGTTCACAGCATTTCTGAAGCAGAGAAAGATGGCAAGGCAGTCTATAAGGTTAATGTAACTCTTCCTGAACTCGTCCAAGAAGGTGAGACGGGCTACAAGTCTGGGCATGACTTCTATATCAGTAAGGCAGTCCCAAGTCAGCAAAATGTCTACACTAGCTTTGCTGGATTGGTAGACGCTATGAAGCGAAATATGGCAGGAAATTATGTTCTGGGAGCTGATTTGGATGCGAGCGAGGTCAACCTAGCTCCTGCAGATTATGTCTACCTCAAAGGGAACTTCACCGGTAGTCTGACAGGTAGTCAAAATGGCAAGCAATATGCGATTTACAATCTAGCCAAACCTTTATTTGAAAACCTCAAGAGTGGATCTGCCATTTCAAATATCGACTTTAAAGATGTGAATATCGTGGGTACCTATGACTCAGCAGCACTTGCACGCAATGCGGAGAATGCGCGAATCACAGATGTTTCTGTTCAGGGGAGAGTATCGGTAGTAGGCAACGCCTCAAACGTAGCAGGTCTAGTAGTTAATGGAACCAATACGAAAATTACAAATAGTTCCTTTACGGGTACCATCCTATCTAACAGTCAACACATCAAAGCTTATAATGTAGGTGGTTTGGTTGCAAGCCTTAAAGGAGGAGAATCTCTTCTTAGCCAAAGTAAAGCAGATGTAACGATTATTAGTGGTGCACGATCAAATGAACAACGTATCGGTGGTTTGGTTGGACGTCTAGAAAACAATGCTCGAATCACCAAATCTTATGTGACAGGAAAATTATATAATGCAACCACTAACGGTCAAATCGGTGGAGTGGTCGGCTCGAACTACTTTAATGGTTTAGTTGATAATGTGATCAGTAACGTTAGCGGTACAAATGTTTACAGTATTTCTGGGGATCAGGGCTATAAAAACGACCGCATTACGCAAGCATATAAAGTTGCCAAGAGTGAAACCTTGAAAAACGATCAGTTTGTTACTTCTACTATTACTCAAGAAGAAATGGAAGAAAAACTGACTGCTATGGACATCACGACTAGCCTAGATGACACGAATCTAAATATGCGTTTTGTCGACTATGGTGAGGTAAACAATGCTCAATTCGACCGCGGATATTCTTATGCAAATATGGAGAAACTACTTCCTTTCTACAATAAAGAAACCATTGTTTCGTTTGCGAACAAGATTCCGAAAGAGCATAAGTTGAACAAGGAGTACCTATTGGATGTTGTTCCGATGAAGGATCATCAAGTGGTGACAGATATCCATAGCAATAAAACAGCAATCAATCGTTTGATGCTTCACTACATGGACAATACCATTGACTATCTAGAAATATCTTATCAGGGAGATTTCGTCAACCAAGGTATTGCTGAGTATAGGATGAAGGGATTAGACCTACTTTATACTCCAGAAGCCTTTGTATCAGATTATACTAGTATTCTAAATCAAGTCCTGCCAGAGTTAAACAAAGTCGTTCTTGATTCGCCAGCTATGCGAACAGCTCTCGGAGTAGCAGCAGACACTTCTTTGGATGAACTATACTTAGACACTGCATTTACGCAAGTGAAAAGTAAGCTATCAGGTGAGCTTCGCAAAGTGCTGGCTATGGATAAGGCTATCAATACTGAAGGTGAAGTAGTTAAGGATTATCTTATTAAGAAGATTCTTGCTGATAAAGAAGCTTTCCTATTAGGTTTGACTTACCTTAACCGTTGGTATAATATCAACTATGATAACTTTAATGTCAAAGACTTGTCGGCTTACAAGATGGATTTCTATGGTAAGAATGACGTTTCGGTTCTTGATACAATCATTGCTTTAGGGAAATCAGGACTTGAGAATCTCAAGGCTAAGAACAACTATACAGCGTATGATAATTCGCTCTCTGAAGCAACTGGCAAGCGAGGACTCTTCAATTACCTTGAAGGCTACCGTCAGCTCTTCCTACCATACAAGACCAATAATGAATGGCTCAAGACCAATACAAAAGCCTATATTGTTGAGGCTAAGTCCGATGTGCCAGAAGCGAGAAAGCTTCAGGACGCAGCCGAGGGCAAGAGCAAGTACTCTGTCGGTGTGTACGACAAGATTACTGCAGATAATTGGGAACACAAGGGCATGCTCCTGCCACTCTTGACCATGACGGAGAAGGGTGTCTATGCTATCTCTAATATGTCTACCCTCTCTATGGGAGCTTATGATCGCTATCGCCTGGATGCCAATAACAGAGTGCGCACAGACGCAGAACTAGTTGAATATGTCGAAGACCGAGTGAGAAAAACAGCTGAATACCAGCGTGACCACTATGATTTCTGGTATAAGATTCTGAGTCCAGAAAGCAAGGACAAGCTCTTCCGTTCGGTTCTGGTTTATGATGGGTTCTTCTTAACTGACAACGCAGGACAAAGCTATTGGGCACCAGCTAATGACAAAAAATCACAGGCTATGCAGGAATTCTTTGGACCAGCCGGCAAGTGGTATCCAAGCAAGGGTTACAATGCCTATGCTACGGGAAGTGTTACCCATTTTGATAGAGCACGATTGTTGGAAGACTATGGTAACTCAGTCTACACGCATGAGATGACCCATAACTCTGACGGTGCTATTTACTTTGAAGGTTATGGTCGTCGTGAGGGCTTGGGTGCGGAACTCTATGCTCGGGGACTCTTGCAATCTTCGCCGAGCGCAGATGAACCAACCATTACGCTCAATACTCTCTTCAAGGTGGACAAGGATTCTAAGACACGTATGCATACCTATAATTTCAAGGAACGTGTTCAAAATGCAGCAGACCTGCAACACTATGTCCATGGTATGTTTGACATGATCTACACCTTGGACTATCTAGAAGGTACTTCTATGCTGAAGCAGAGTGATGCTGCCAAGTTACAGTGGTTCAGGAAGATGGAGAATTACTATATTACAGATAAGTATGGCAAGGAGACCCACGCTGGAAACCAGACGCGAAGCTTTACAGCTGAGGAAATCAAGCAGCTGAAGACCTTTGACTCCCTGATTGAAAATGATGTGATCACTCGTAGGGAGAACAAGGAAAGCGGAAAATATGGTCGAAATGGCTACCTCAGTCTCAGCCTCTTCTCACCAATTTACTCAGCCTTGAGCAATCCAAATGGAGCACCTGGTGACGTTATGTTCCGTCGCACAGCCTATGAATTACTGGCAGCCAAGGGCTATCATGACGGATTTGTCCCTTATGTTTCTGGTCAGTACTCTCAGGAAGCCTTCGATGAAGGGATGAAAACGTGGGACGGATGGTCTGGAAGAGATGTCGGTCTCGTGACCGACCAGAAAGTCTTGGAAAATGTATTTAAAGGTGAATACACCTCTTGGGTAGCCTTCAAGAAAGCTATGTACCAAGAGCGAATTGATCAGCTGACCAAGCTGAAGCCAATTACCATTGAGTACGAGCTTAAAAATCCAAACAGTACCAAGAAAGTAACCATTCGCTCTTATGCAGAGATGCAGCAGTTGATGGATGCAGCAGTGGCAGAGGATGTACGCAACATTACCAATGCTACTAGCCGTGTCGAAGCTAGCTGGGTTAACCTGCTCAAGAAGAAGATTTACAACGCTTATCTTCGTGAGACAGACGACTTCAGACAGTCTATTTTCAAGAAATAAGGAAACGATTCTGTTTGATTAAAATTTGAAAAATTCCTAGGTTTAAGGCTACCTAGGAATTTTTCTGTGGTTTCTCCATGATCTTGTTTGTGCATTCAAGACCTGATAAGATAAGGATTTTGAAAGCGTAAATGAACTGAAAAGATTAGCAGTTTTTTGTGGCTATTATTTATAGCAAATAAATTGAATAATCTAGTAAATTTCGGTAGAATAGAGGGGATTCAAATCATGATAAAGGAAAGATTAGGAATGAAAAGAAGTTATTTAGGAGAAAAGCACCAACGTTTTTCATTGAGAAAAGTTTCGGTTGGTTTAGTTTCTGCTCTGGTAGGGGTTTTCTACCTTTTTAGTGGAGGAGGTTCTCTTGTAAGTGTAGCGGCTAGTGAACAGACGCCATCCGTCACAAAACAGGTTCACTATAAGTACGTGACAGAGAGTGAGCTCACGGACCAAGAGAAGCAATTGGTAGTCAAAGAGTTGCCACAGTTTGCTGAGGAAACAGATGATACATACTATTTGATTTATCGTCCGACGAGACAGTTGCCTGCAACTGGTCACAGCCAACTCATTAGCTCAATTGCAGCAGGGGCAGGTATTGTACTACTGGTCGTAGCGATTAAACTGGGCAGAGATGATCGCAAAAAGCTAGCTTCATTTATGCTTTTAACCAGTCTAGGAAGTCAGCTGATCGCGCCAACTTCCTTGGCTTTGACAAATCAAATGCTGGCAGACTATAATCAGGAATTGACTGTACAGGTCGGGGAAGCATTACAATCCCCACTTACGATTGAAGGTTACCAATATGTAGGCTATTTGAAGTCTCAAAAAGCAGTAAACTCTCCAGTTGATGGCAAGAAAGAGTTGAATCATTCGACTCCTATTGATACTCCAGTTCAAACTTCAAACGGAAGTCAAGCGCAGGAAGAGTATCGTTTTCAGAAACCAAGTGATGCTCCTGTATTTGAACAACCAGAGTTAAAGGTTGAAAGTAAAGATACGAGTCGTACAGAGATTATTCCTTTCCAAGTAGAGGAAGAAGAGGCAGCTGATTTGCCACAAGGTCAAACTGAGGTGATTCAGGCAGGGAAAAATGGTAGTCGTACCATTGTGACCCGCAGCTACATTTTAAATGGTCAGGTGATCCATACAGAGGAGGTTTCCAATCAGGTAACGACTGAGCCGACTTCTGAGATTAGAAAAGTCGGAAGCAAGGTCCTTTCTCCTACAAAACCAAGCCCAGAGGAGTCCGTTAGTGAAAAACCAACAGACGCTCCAATAAATGAAGTTCCAAGCTTAAACGTTGAAGAAAAAGATGTTACCACGACGGTAGCAGAACCCTACACTCGAGAACGAGTAGAGAGTGATAGCTTGCCAGTTGGCCAGACAAAGATAACCCAAGCTGGTCAAGATGGCGTGCGTACGATCGTCACCCGTCAGTACATGGTAGATGGGAAAGTAGAGAGAAGTCAGGAACTCTCGAACGAAGTGACAACTCCAGCAGTATCAGAAATCGTAACAGTTGGAACAGGCCCTGTTAGTGAAAAACCAACAGACGCTCCAATAAATGAAGTTCCAAGCTTAAACGTTGAAGAAAAGGATGTTACTACGACGATAGCAGAACCCTACACTCGAGAACGAGTAGAGAGTGATAGCTTGCCATTTGGCCAGACCAAGATAACCCAAGCTGGTCAAGATGGTGTCCGTACGATCGTCACCCGTCAGTACATGGTAGATGGGAAAGTAGAGAGAAGTCAGGAACTCTCGAACGAAGTGACAACTCCAGCAGTATCAGAAATCGTAACAGTTGGAACAGGCCCTGTTAGTGAAAAACCAACAGACGCTCCTGTAAATGAAGTTCCAAGCTTAAACGTTGAAGAAAAGGACGTTACCACAACAGTGGCCGAATCCTATCCAACTAAGGAAGTGGAAAGTGCAGACCTGCCTTTGGGACAAAGGGAAGTTAGCCAAGCTGGTCAAGATGGCGTGCGTACGATTGTGACTCGTCAGTATTTAGTAGATGGAAAAGTCGAAAATACAGAGGAAATCTCTAACACTATCACAAAAGAAGCAGTTCCTCAGATTATCAAAGTCGGTACAAAACCAATTTCTACAAATGCGGATCACGCTCCTGTGGAACCAGAAAAAGGAACTCTCGACCTTGAACCCTTGCACCAATTAGTGGAAGAGGCCGATAGCATCCAGAAAACGCATCAGTATTTCAATGATACCACTGCAGATCAAGAGTCTTATAAACAGGCAGTCGCAAATGCCCAAGCTCTCTTTGAGGCATCTCATGCCAGTCAAGAACAGGTTGATTCCTTGAAAAAGGCCCTTGAAACTGCTAAGAATAATCTAGACGGTCAACCTGTTGATAAGAAAACTCTTGGAGTTGAATTTGACATGAAGGATGTGACTCAGTCTACAGTTGCTTACCAGTATGCTGATGAACAAGCCAAACTCCGCTATCGTCGTGCTCTAGATCAGGCCAAGCTCGTTTTGGACAATCCTTTGGCCAATCAAGCCTTGGTCGATCAAGTTCGGACGGATCTCGAGGCAGCTCGTCAAGCTCTGGATGGTGTCAAGAGAAAACCAACCCTCTCTCTAGTCCGTGTCGAGAAGGAAGAAGATCAACGCCAAGTTTCTCTTAGCTATCACTTGACGGATGCTACAGCTAGCTATCAATCCGCCAAAGTGCAGCTTTACAAGGGTCAAACGTTGATCAAGGAAGTCGACCTTGTGGATCTTTCTAAACAACTAACACTTGATGATTTGGATTACTATACTCCTTATACCCTCAAAACCGTCATGAAATATGACCTAGGTCAAGGGGAACAAACGAGTATAGAGGATCAACGTCCAGTTCAGCTAGATTATAAGAAGGTTGAAATCAAAGATATCGACCGCATCGAACTGTACGGAAAAGACGGCAGTCACTACCGACGTTACCTATCCTTGTCAGAAGTGCCATCTGATTTGAACAACTACTATGTCCGCATTCAGTCAGACAAGTTCAAGGATATGCTCTTACCTGTTTCTAAGATTACAGATAAGGGCAATGCCTATTCCGTAACGGTATCAGCTAATCAGCTCGTCGAGGGAGAAGGGGATCATTATCGTCCAGATTACTCTTTTGAATTGCCAAAAACGCCTCTTAGTCAAGAAGGTGTCTATACGTCCTTCAAAGCGCTCATAGAGGCCATGAAGTCAAACCCGACTGGAAACTTCAAACTAGGAGCGGATGTTTCAGCAGATGAGGTTGAGTTAGAACATTCTGCGACAAGCTATGTTCCAGAAGAATTTTCAGGTAGTCTAACTAGCCGAGTGGATGGAAAAGATTATACCATCTACAACTTGGCAAAACCACTCTTTGCAACCTTGAAAAATGCCACCATCCAGCAACTGACCTTGAAATCGGCTGCAGTTACAGGCAAGGATTCTATAGGGGGCTTGGCTAGCAACGCTCAGAATGCAACGATTACAGATGTTTCTGTAAGTGGTAGTCTATCTGGGAACAAGCATATCGGTGGACTCGTAGGAGTTGCCCAAAACACAAAACTAACTAATGTTGCCTTTAAAGGGTCCATCACCAGCACCCAAGATGGGGGACAGGAGTACAATATTGGTGGCCTGGTCGGTAACTTCCACGGCAACCAATCACTGGCGCAGAAGAGTCAGGCGGATGTATCTATCCAAGTAACGGGTCGAAATGGAGACCAGCGTGTTGGAGGATTGATCGGTCGTTTGCAGAATGGAGCTAGATTAGAAACTTCTTATGTGACTGGTTCTATCCAAAATGGAGGCCATTCTGGCCAAGTTGGTGGAGCAATTGGATCTACATGGAACAATGGACAGGTCCGAAATGTCTTGACCAGTGTCAAGGTTCAAAATGGTCATGCCATGACAGGAGACCCGTATCCTGAAGCTTCTATTCGGGACTCACATGTTCTTGAAGGGACTACAGCAAATAGAAAAGATGAGCGATTTGTCCGTACTATTTCAGAGGTAGATGGACAAACCAAACGTCAGTCGTTTGGAATCACTTCGACCTTGACGGATCAGGAACCATTGCAGCAAGCTTACCAGCATCAAACAGACTATAGTCGAGTGAGGGGAGCCCAAGAGTCCAGAAAGCAAGCCTACGAAAATGTAGAAAAACTATTACCATTCTACAACAAAGACTTTATCGTTCATACAGCAAATCAATTAGCTGAAGATGATAAACTCAACAAAGTAGCCTTGTTAGATGTGGTTCCGATGAAAGATGAGACGCTGATAACGGACGTCAACAGCCATAAGGGTGAAATCAATAGACTGATGTTGCATTATGCAGATAAGACCATTGCCTATCTTGATCTGACCTACAAGGGAGATTTTGCCAATGGTCAGATTGCTGAATATAGCATCGCTGATAAGAATTTGCTCTATACACCAGAGGCCTTCCTATCGGACTACCAGTCCATTAAAGAGAGAGTCTTGGATGAACTCAAAGCTGTGACTTATAACTCAACTGCTGTGCGTAAGGTACTGGGAATTGGTGAAACAGCTTCCTTAGATGATCTTTATCTGGAAAAAGCCTTTGAACAAATCAAAGCTGACCTAGGTCAGGAGCTCCTCAAGGTACTTTCAGTTGATAAGTCGATTAACACTCTAGGTTCTGCCGTAGCGGATGCAATTAGCCAAAAGATTCTGAAGAACAAAGAGGCTTTCATGCTTGGTCTGACCTATCTCAATCGTTGGTACAATGTCAACTATGGAACTTTCAACACCAAGGACCTTAATGCCTATAAGTTTGATTTCTTTGGCAATCATGCCGCTTCGACACTCGATACCATCATTGCTCTCGGTAACTCTGGAATGGGCAATCTTCGAGCGCAAAACAACTTCAATACTTTCCGACAATCCCTAGCTAAGGAAAAAGGCAAAGGAGACCTCTTTACATACTTAGAAAGTCTGCGTGAACTCTTCTTGCCAAACAAAACCAACAGTGAATGGTTCAAGGAAAATACCAAGGCTTATATCGTAGAAGCTCGTTCAAGTCTGCCAGAAATTCAGGCCAAGCAGGACAATGCGGATCGTAAGAGTAAGTATACAATCAAAGTCTACGACAGACTGACTCAGGGAGATTGGGGCTTCAAGCAAATGGTCCTCCAGCTTCTGACCTTACCTGAAAGAGATGTCTATATCATCAGCAATATGTCGACCATTGCCTTTGGTAGCTTTGGAAGCTACAGGAAAGAAGGTGGCAGAGTTCTCTCAGGTGAGGAACTCCATCGACACGTTGAAAAACTTGTGGATCAATCAGCTGAATGGCAACGAAACCACTATGACATGTGGTACAACATTTTAAGTCCAAACAGGAAAGATACTCTATTCAGACGGGTGATCGTTACAGATGGTTTCTTTGTTTACAATGATCAAGGCCATCAATATTGGGCTCCGCGTAATGATAAGACCTCTGTTGCTATGTACAATTTCTTTGGCCCTGCTGGCAAGTATCACGGAGACAATGGACTAGGAGCCTTTGCCAATGGTTATGAAGTCTTCTACGTCTATGACCAGATGCTGGGAGCTTCTGGAACCATGGTCTATACCCATGAAATGACCCACAACTCGGATGGTTCTATCTATTTTGAAGGACATGGTCGTCGTGAGGGTGAAGGACCTGAGAGCTTTGCTACAGGAATGTTAGAGTCTGTAACCAATGTTAGCGAAAAAGGTCTCGTTCTCAATAGTTTCTATCAAGGAGATAAAGATTCAACCTCTCGTTACCATACCTATGATCCTGTTGCCCGATTCTCCTCAGCAGATGCTCTTCGCGACTACATGCATGGAGTTTTTGACGTACTGAACCTTCTGGATTATGTTGAAGGGGATATTGTTACTGGAGTTCTAACTGATCAACAGAAAATGAAATGGTACCGTAAGGCTGAAAATTATAAATTTGAGAATACGTCTTATGGTAAACAAGCTCACGCTGATGATCGAATCGTTCCAATAACAGCTGAAGAAGCATCCAAACTAAAATCTGTCGATGCTCTGGTTGATCATAATATCATTGGACGTCGGGACGGTTGGGATACCGCTAGCTTTGGACGAAATGGCTACTACATCGTCAATATGTTTGCTTCCTTCTATGCAGCTCTGGACAATCCAACTGGTGCACCTGGTGGACTTATGTTCCGTCGTAGAGCCTATGAATTGCTCGGAGACAAGGGTTACCAACAAGGATTTGTCCCATATGTATCTGGCCAATACTCCGGCCAAGCGCTTAAAGAAGGTAATAAGACCTACTCAATCTGGAACAGAGGAGATGTCGGAGTAGTTGGAGATGATCTAATCCTTAGAAACCTCTACGGTAGTCAGTATGAATCATGGAAGGATTTGAAGAAAGCTATGTTGAATGAGCGATACAACAAAGCGCAAACATTCCTTCGTCCAATCACCATCGAGTTTGAAGCCGGAAAACTAGATAGCAAACGACAAATTACGATTTCTTCTTATGAGGAATTGCAAGATTATATGTACTTAGCAGTACTAGCGGATGCCTCAGCTAAGAACATTGATCGTGCCTTATCAGACAGCTCTAAGAGCAGTGTCGCCCAACTCAAGTATCGTATTTTTAATGCTTATCTACGTGCCACAGACGACTTCAGACAGTCTATCTTTGAAAGATAAGTCTCTTGCAAAAACAGACACGAAAAAAGAAGATCCAAGTGATCTTCTTTTTTCTATGAAAATTACTAGCTTACTACTAAAAACGAATGAATTTACAAACAAATTGATACATGATATATTTCTTGCTCGAAATGTCTGTTTAGAAATTTGAAATCATTCACCATCTAGTATCCTCATTTTGAAATTTCTTTTATTTTTCATGAAAATATGATAAAATGATAGCTGAAAAATTTTTAAGGAGATTCAGATGAAAACAAATACACTTGCTCGCGTAAATGCGATTTTTGGTCTTATTTCAGGTATCGTCTTACTGTTGGCACCTCTTGTTATGTTTATGATAGCTGTCGGGGCTGCTGCGGCGACGGAGGACTCTGATGCAACAGTTGGTATATTGACGATTTTTTCGATTATTTTGTCATTGGTAAAAATTGCTGTCTTGGTTTTAGGAATTGTGTCTATTGTGTATTACAAGGACGATGAGCGTGTGACTCCTGCACCGTCTGTTTTGTTTATCGTGGGTGGTTCTGTTGGATTGATCCCATTCTTGGGATGGGTAGGAGGAATTCTGACAATCATTGGTGGATCCCTCTATTTTGGACTTTTGAAAAAGTTCGAGATTCAAGAATAATGACTTTTTGTTAGGAATATTTTCAAATAAGAGAAGGCGCTTAGCCTTCTTTTTTTGTCATCAACGACGGATAAATTTTACAAGATAAATAAGCTTTGACATTCGTGAAATCTAAAGCATTTATTGGAGACAAGGAAGTATTTTTATAGTATAATGGTGGATGTGAAATACCTATATCAAAATATAATGCTAGTTATTTTCTTGATAGAAGGTAAAAGTTGAGAGGATTTAGAATGAAAAAGTTTTTTGGAGAGAAGCAGCATCGTTTCTCCTTACGAAAATTAGCAATTGGACTTGTGTCAGCTTCGATTTCAAGCCTATTTTTTGTGTCCATTGCGAGCAGTGGGACCGTATTTGCTCAAGAAAATGCAGCTGTTCACTACAAATATGTGACGGATACGGAGCTGAGTGGGCAAGAAAAGGACTTGATTGTCAAGGACATTCCTAAAATTGCGGAAGATAGTGAGAGCACCTATTATCTAGTCTACCGTATGGATGAGAAAGCCCAGCTGGGTCAGTTGCCCAATACAGGTGGGCAGAATAGCCTTACTAGCGTTTTATCAGGTGGAGTTCTGGCTTCGATTGGTTTCCTTATTTTTGTCGTATCGAAAAAGAAAGGCAAAAAGAAAGCTCTCTTGAAAGTTGTCTTGATAACAGGGATGGGCAGTGGTTTGGCTTCTTCAGTTCAGGCTATTGAAAATCAACTTTTGATCCAGTACAATCAGGAATACCAATTATCCCAAGGAGATAGTCTGCCTTTGCCACGTGCCTTATCAGGTTATACTTATCTAGGCTATATTAAGCAAGACAAAGAGATTAATCAGCAAGAAACTGCTGCTAGGGATCAGAAACTTGACTATACAGTTCAACCTCATTTCCAAGCCAACGAAGGTGGACAAAAGGCAGGAGATGAGCAGAAAGCTCCGTCTTCAACAAGCCCTGCAGACAAGACAATCCCTTCTCAAGATTTATCTAATCAAAAGCCGTCTGGTATTGCTAGTGTAGATCCTCAAGACGAAGTCTTGGCTGGTCGCGTGAATAAACCAGAGCTCTTATACAAAGACCAAGAGATTGTAACCAAACTAGATGTTTCAGAAGTGGTGCAGGAAAATCCAGAACTAACAGAGGGAACCATCCATGTCAAACAAGAAGGTCGTGCTGGGAAGAAGATTGAGCTTGTTCGCATTTTCACTGTTGAAAACCAAGAAATTTCTAGGGAAGTTCTCTCGACTAAGGTAGAAGAAGCCTTGCCACGTATAGTAGAAAAAGGGACTAAGAAGGCAGTTGTGCCGAGTGAAGCACCTCAGTCTGCAAAAAAGGGAAAGCCTGAGACGCAGGCTCCATTACCAGAATATACAGGCGAGCAAGCGGGAGCGGTTGTAGCCCCAGAGACAGCTGAAAAACCAGAATATACAGGCACCCAAGCAGGAGCAGTCGTTGAACCCGAGCAAGTCGCTCCACTACCTGAGTATCAGGGAACTCAAGCTGGTGCCATCGTTGAGCCGGAAAAAGTTGAGCCAGAGGTTGGGGGTGTCCAGTCAGGAGCTTTGGTGGAACCAGAAACGTCTGAGAAACCAACCTATACAGGCGAGCAGTCTGGAGCAATCGTAGAGCCTGAACAGGTGCCACCAACACCAGAGTATAGGGGAACTCAAGCGGGAGCGGTTGTAGCTCCTGAAACAGCTGAAAAACCAGAGTATACAGGCACTCAATCAGGTGCGATTGTGGAACCTGAGACTCAATCTTCCTTACCAGAATATACAGGAACTCAAGCAGGAGCTATCGTTGAACCGGAACAAGTCACTCCTCTTCCAGAATATACTGGCAATACCGAGCAAGTAAAACCGGAAGCTCCGACAGAAAAACCAAAAGAAAAACCAAAAGAAAAAGATCCAGAGAAGACGCTTGAGCTAAGAAATGTTTCGGATCTGGAGTTGTATAGTCAGACCAATGGTACTTACAAACAACACGTTTCTTTAGATGGTGTCCCAAGTAATCCAGACACTTACTTTGTCAAGGTTAAATCTTCGTCATTTAAAGATGTCTATCTACCAGTCGCTTCAATAACGGCTGAAACGAAAGATGGTCAGCCAGTTTATAAAATCACAGCCAAGGCTGAGAAACTCCAGCAAGAGCTAGAAAATAAATATGTTGATAATTTCACCTTCTACCTAGCTAAGAAGGCTAGAGAGGAAACGACAACCTTTACTTCCTTTAGCAACCTAGTCAAAGCTATCAACCAGAATCTCTCTGGAACTTATCATTTAGCAGCTAGTTTGAATGCCAACGAAGTGGAGTTGGAGCCTGAAGCTAAATCCTATATCAAGGGCACCTTTACTGGTCAGCTGATCGGTGAAAAAGATGGCAAGCAGTATGCTATTTACAACTTGAAAAAGCCTCTGTTTGAAACCTTGAGCGGCGCTAGAGTAGAAAAATTGAGTCTGAAAAATGTCTCCATTTCAGGGAAAGATGATATTGGTTCACTGACCTATGAAGCTCAGAATGGCACAAAGATTAAGCAAGTTCACGTCGATGGTGTTCTCGCCGGTGAACGTGGTATCGGTGGTTTGCTGGCTAAGGCGGATCAATCGAGCATCACAGAGAGCAGTTTCAAGGGAAGAATTATCAACACTTATGAAACGACTGCTGCCTACAATATCGGTGGTCTGGTCGGTCATTTGACAGGAAACAAGGCTTTGCTGACGAAGTCAAAAGCGACAGTAGCCATTTCATCCAACACAAATAGTTCAGATCAGACTGTGGGTGGTCTTGCAGGTCTAGTAGATCAGGATGCACAAATCCAAGATAGCTATGCTGAGGGGGATATCAACAATGTCAAGCACTTTGGTAGAGTTGCGGGAGTAGCAGGCTATTTGTGGGACCGAACTTCTAATCTAGAAAAGCATGCTGGAAGTTTGACCAATGTCCTCAGCGATGTCAATGTAACCAACGGAAATGCCATCACTGGTTACCACTATAATGATATGAAGGTGAAGGACACATTCAGCAGCAAGGCCAACAGAGTTTACAATGTCACTTTAGTTAAGGATGAGGTCGTCAGCAAGGAATCCTTTGAAGAAAGAGGAACAATGCTAGATACTTCCCAGATTGAAAGCAAGAAAGCAGCCATCAATCCTCTCACTCTACCAACAGTGGAGCCCCTCTCAACAAGTGGCAAGAAAGACAGTGATTTTTCTAAGGTGGCCCATTATCAAGCTAAGCGCGCCTTGGCTTATAAGAACATTGAAAAATTGTTACCTTTCTATAACAAGGCAACCATCGTCAAATACGGAAATCTGGTCAATGAGAACAGTCTTTTATATCAAAAAGAAGTCTTGTCAGCAGTCATGATGAAGGATGACCAAGTCATCACAGACATTGTTTCAAACAAAGAGACTGCAAACAAACTCTTGCTTCACTACAAGGACCATTCATCTGAGAAACTCGATCTCCAGTACCAGACTGATTTCGCCAAATTAGCAGAATATAGTCTAGGAGATACTGGGCTTCTCTATACGCCAAACCAATTCTTGTACGACCAAAGCTCTATCATCAAGCAAGTCTTACCTGAATTGCAGCAGGTGGACTACCACTCAGAAGGCATCAGAAAGACACTTGGTATTTCTCCAAAAGTCGAGCAGACTGAGCTCTATCTAGAAGACCAGTTCGCCAAAACAAAACAACAACTGGAAGACAGTTTGAAAAAACTCTTGTCAGCAGATGCTGGACTTGCCAGTGATAACCCAGTCACCAAGGGCTATCTTGTAGATAAAATCAAGCACAACAAGGAAGCCTTGCTACTTGGCTTGACCTATCTGGAACGTTGGTATAACTTTAGCTATGCTCAAGTAAACGTCAAAAACCTGGTTCTGTACCATCTGGACTTCTTTGGTAAGGGAAATGCTTCACCACTGGACACTCTGATTGAGTTGGGTAAATCTGGCTTTAACAATCTTCTAGCTAAGAATAATGTCGATACTTATGGTATCAGTCTTGCCAGTCATCATGGAACGACAGATTTGTTTAGCACGCTAGAACATTACCGAAAAGTCTTTTTACCAAATAAAAGCAACAATGACTGGTTTAAGTCAGAGACCAAGGCTTACATCGTCGAAGAAAAATCCACTATCGAAGAGGTGAAAACAAAGCAAGGACAAGTTGGGACCAAGTATTCTATCGGTGTTTATGATCGCATTACGAGTGCAACATGGAAATACCGCAATATGGTCTTGCCTCTCCTGACCTTGCCAGAAAAATCCGTCTTTGTCATCTCAACTATGTCTAGTCTAGGATTTGGAGCTTATGATCGCTACCGTAATAGTGACCATAAAGCGGGCAAGGCTCTCAATGACTTTGTAGAAGAAAATGCTCGTGAAACAGCCAAACGTCAGCGTGATCACTACGATTATTGGTATCGTATTTTAGATGAACAGTCACGTGAAAAACTCTATCGCACCATCTTGCTTTATGATGCTTATAAGTTCGGTGATGACACAACCTCTGGAAAAGCTACAGTAGAGGCTAAGTTTGATAGTTCCAATCCAGCCATGAAAAACTTCTTTGGCCCAGTTGGCAATAAGGTAGTTCACAACCAGCATGGAGCCTACGCTACAGGGGATGGCGTCTACTATATGTCTTACCGTATGCTGGACAAGGATGGAGCCATTACATATACCCATGAGATGACCCATGATTCGGATCAGGATATCTACCTTGGCGGCTATGGTCGAAGAAGTGGCTTGGGACCAGAGTTTTTCGCAAAAGGCTTATTGCAAGCCCCTGACCAACCAAGTGACGCAACCATTACCATCAATTCTATCTTGAGACACTCAAAATCAGATAGTACAGAGGGCTCCCGTCTGCAAGTCTTGGATCCGACAGAGAGATTCCAAAACGCATCAGATCTTCAGAGCTATGTCCACAACATGTTTGACCTCATCTACATGTTGGAATATCTCGAAGGACAATCAATCGTCAACAAACTGAATGTTTACCAGAAAATGGCGGCTCTCAGAAAAATTGAGAACAAGTATGTGAAAGATCCAGCAGATGGAAATGAGGTTTACGCCACTAATGTAGTCAAAGAATTGACAGAAGCAGAGGCCCAAAACTTGAATAGTTTTGAAAGTTTGATTGACCATAACATCTTGTCAGCTCGTGAGTACCAGACTGGCGACTATGAACGAAATGGCTACTATACAATTAAACTCTTTGCCCCAATCTTTTCAGCTCTCAGCAGTGAGAAAGGCACGCCAGGGGACCTTATGGGACGTCGGATCGCTTACGAACTTTTGGCTGCCAAAGGCTTTAAGGATGGAATGGTACCTTATATCTCCAACCAATACGAAGAAATTGCCAAACAAAAAGGTAAAACCATCAATCTCTATGGTAAAACACGAGGATTGGTGACAGATGATCTTGTATTGGACAAGGTGTTTGAAGGCAAGTATGCATCTTGGGCAGATTTCAAGAAAGCCATGTACAAAGAACGTGTGGATCAGTTTAAAAACTTGAAACAAGTGACCTTTAAAGATCCGACAAAACCATGGCCAAACTATACGACAGAGACCATCAATCAAGTGAGTGAATTGCAAGCCCTCATGGATCAAGCTGTTCTCAAGGATGCAGAAGGCACGCGTTGGAGTAACTATAATCCAGAGTATGACAGTGCCGTTCATAAGTTGAAGAGAGCAATCTTTAAAGCTTATCTTGACCAAACAAACGACTTCAGAACCTCTATTTTTAAGAAATAAGGGGTGGAAAATGAAAAGAGAGGATCAACAGATCTTCTCTTTTTATGTCAGGATGTATGAAAGCTGGTAGGTGATTTGTTTGTGACTGAGAAGGTCTTTTGTTTCTGGAGCAAATATGGTAGAATGATAGCTACGAGAGAAGGAGGTTTTTATGGAGAGAGATAGATTGGTTCGACTTAATTGGAGACTGGGCATGGTGGCAGGTATAACCTTGCTTTTGGGACCTGTCCTACGATTTTTGCTATCCTATACTGGGGCTCTCATCTATAAAGATCCTTCAAAGATGTTGGTCATCACGGTTGCCTTTTCCCTGCTCCTGACATTTTTTAAGATTTTGATGATTGCATTAGGGACCTTTATGTTAATCTATTTCGAAGAGGACCAACAACTTCGAATGCTGCCTTCTATTTTATTTATCATTGGTGGCGTGCTGGGCTTTCTTTCAGCGACCGAGTGGATAGGAGGGGTTCTAATCATTAAAGGTGCTGTTTCTTTTTCTAAATTTTTGAAAGAAGTCCGTGGCCTTGTCTGATAATTTAGTGAAACAATCCGTTTGAGGGTTGTTTTTTCATTTAAAGAATGATCTGGTGAAAGAATATGTTGGGGAAATGCTTTTTTATAAGAAAACATGATGTAACTAAGAATACTGATCGTTTAATTGATGCTTTAAATAACAAATAGTTGCAATTGTTTCTTGATTGAATATCGCGAATTAATAATATCTAGATGAGAGGACACCGTTCTCTCTTTTTAGTTGATTTTAACTAGCTTTTTTGTGAAAAATTGTGTAAAATAGAATAGATAAACGAGGGAAACCTCGAAAAATAAAAGGAGAATCCATCTAATGGTAAAATTGGTTTTTGCTCGCCACGGTGAGTCTGAATGGAACAAAGCTAACCTTTTCACTGGTTGGGCTGATGTTGATTTGTCTGAAAAAGGTACACAACAAGCGATTGACGCTGGTAAATTGATCAAAGAAGCTGGTATCGAATTTGACCAAGCTTACACTTCAGTATTGAAACGTGCAATCAAAACAACAAACTTGGCTCTTGAAGCTTCTGACCAATTGTGGGTTCCAGTTGAAAAATCATGGCGTTTGAACGAACGTCACTACGGTGGTTTGACTGGTAAAAACAAAGCTGAAGCTGCGGAACAATTTGGTGATGAGCAAGTTCACATCTGGCGTCGTTCATACGATGTATTGCCTCCAAACATGGATCGTGATGATGAGCATTCAGCACACACTGACCGTCGTTACGCTTCACTTGACGACTCAGTTATCCCAGATGCTGAAAACTTGAAAGTGACTTTGGAACGTGCCCTTCCATTCTGGGAAGACAAAATCGCTCCAGCACTTAAAGATGGTAAAAACGTATTCGTAGGAGCTCACGGTAACTCAATCCGTGCCCTTGTAAAACACATCAAACGCTTGTCAGACGACGAAATCATGGACGTGGAAATCCCTAACTTCCCACCATTGGTATTCGAATTCGACGAAAAATTGAATGTAGTTTCTGAATACTACCTTGGAAAATAATCTATAAACAGAAAGCCTAGGAATTCCTAGGCTTTTTTGTATCTAAGTTTAAAAAAAGGCAATTTAGCTAATTGAAAAAGTATAAAATGAGAGGATATAGCTTATGAAATAGTAAGTTGTATGAATTAATCTTCTTTTGATTCGTAGCTCCAGTGTTCGTAGTTATAGGTTGATAAGATTATATCCGTGATTTCTTCCGGTTCTTCTTGAGCTCCCCCAGCAATCCAAAGAGAAATAATTCCTTCAATACTTGATAAGAAGATTTCCAAAGCGTATTTGTGAGGAATTTGGAAGTTTTCAGATAAGAAATGACGAGTCTTTTCTTTTTGATTTTCAGTTAGAATAATGCTACTTAGAAATTCACGAATTGCACCACGAAAGTCTATGTAATGACTTTGGGACAAGGCGTTAATAAGGCGTTCGTTCGAACGTAATATATAGAAGTTGGCTAACATAAACTTTCTAGGCGATTCTCTTTCTTTTTCTAAAAAAATGTAGAGCTGGGAAATAATTTCACTTTTAAAACTGTCAATCATTTGATATTTGTCTTCATAGTGTAGATAGAAAGTTCCCCTATTAATCCCTGCGCGTTTACAGAGTTTACTAATTGATATATTTTCAAATTTCTCCTCTGATAGCAACTGAATCAAAGCTTCCTTGATGTCTTCCTTAGTAGTAGTTTTTCGTTTCTGAACCATTTCTCTTCCTTTTTCTTAAATCAACACTTTGTTGATTTTTGATTATTGCTTTTTGACTTAGCCCATTATATAATATTTGTGATTTAGAATCAACACCTTGTTGATTTAAGGAAACGAGCTTTGAAAAGGAGATAAACGATATGGCTTATATTGAAATGAAACACAGCTACAAGCGTTATCAGGTTGGGGATACGGAGATTGTGGCTAATCATGATGTGAATTTTGAAATTGAAAAGGGGGAGCTGGTTATTATCCTTGGTGCTTCAGGTGCTGGAAAATCAACCGTTCTCAATCTCCTAGGAGGTATGGATACCAATGATGAGGGGGAGATTTGGATCGATGGTGCCAATATTGCCAACTATAGTTCGCACCAGAGAACAAACTATCGTCGTGAAGATGTAGGTTTTGTTTTTCAGTTTTATAATCTAGTTTCCAATCTGACAGCCAAGGAAAATGTGGAACTGGCTTCAGAAATCGTGACAGATGCCTTAGAACCTGAGCAGGTCTTGACAGATGTAGGTTTGGCTCATCGCCTCAATAATTTTCCAGCCCAGATTTCTGGAGGGGAGCAACAGCGAGTCTCCATTGCACGCGCTGTAGCCAAAAATCCTAAAATTCTCCTCTGTGATGAACCGACTGGTGCCTTGGATTACCAGACGGGGAAGCAAGTCTTGAAGATTCTCCAAGACATGTCTCGTCGAAAAGGAGCGACGGTGATTATCGTGACCCACAATGGTGCGCTAGCTCCTATTGCAGATCGCGTGATTCATATGCGCGATGCTACAGTTAAGAGCATGACGATCAATGAGCATCCGCAGGATATCGATACATTGGAGTATTAGCATGAAAAAAACATATCGAAAAGACCTATTTCAGTCAGTGACGACTTCAAAGGGACGCTTTGTTTCTATCTTGACCTTGATGATGCTGGGTTCTTTAGCCCTAGTAGGACTCAAAGTGACTAGCCCAAACATGGAACGCACGGCAGGGGATTATCTCCGTAAAGCCAATGCTTTGGATCTGGCAGTGATAGCTGATTATGGCTTGGACAAAGAAGATCAGGACGAACTAAAGACCCTTCAAGGAGCAAGTGTTGAGTTTGGCTATATGGCAGACCTAACCGTTGAAAATGGTGAGGAAGCAGTTCGACTTTATTCCAAACCAGAGAGCATTTCAACCTTTCAAGTGACAGAAGGGCGACTGCCAGAAGCTGATGAGGAAATTTCCTTAGCTGATTTCTGGAAAGACCGCTATCAGATTGGGCAGACCATTACCTTTACTAAGAAAGAAGAAAAGTCCATCGTAAAATCCCAAACTTTTACAATTACTGGATTTGTTGAGTCGGGTGAGATTCTTTCTAAAGAAGATTTAGGAAGTGCTAGTAGTGGAAATGGCAACCTGACTGGCTATGGAGTAATTTTACCCAGTCAGTTTGACTCAGATGTTTATAGTATTGCGCGTGTGCGCTATGACGATTTAAAAAATCTGGATACTTTTTCATCAGACTATAAGACCAAACGAGCCCAACATCAGGAAGAGTTGCAAGACTTACTTGCTGATAATGGTCAAAAAAGATTGGCAAGTATCAAATCAAATGGGCAAAAGAGCTTGGAAGAGGGCAAAGAACAGCTCCAAACTGCTGAAAGCAACCTTGAAAATGGCAAGAGTCAGTTAGAGCAGGCCGAAAGTCGCTTGAAAACGCAAGAAGAACAAGCGACCGCTTTACCAGAACCGCAAAAGAGTCAAATCGAGGGACAGCTGACAAAAGCTAAGGAAGAACTGGCGACAAAAAAAGAAAAACTGGCTCAGACAGAGAGTGATCTAACTAAGGAAAAAGAGAAGCTTGAACAGCGTCAGAAAGAGCTTGATGAACTGGCAGAGCCGAAATACCACGTATACAATCGCCAAACCATGCCAGGTGGTCAAGGCTACCTCATGTACAGCAATGCATCATCAAGCATTCGTTCAGTCGGAAATATCTTCCCAGTGGTGCTATATATGGTCGCTGCAATGGTGACCTTTACAACGATGACTCGCTTTGTAGATGAAGAACGCACCAATGCAGGTATTTTCAAGGCCTTGGGTTACCGCAACCGAGATATTGTTGCCAAGTTTGTCCTCTATGGTTTTCTTGCAGGAACTGTGGGAACCATTATAGGAACACTTCTTGGACATTATCTTCTTGCAGGGGTGATTTCAGATGTTATAACAGCTGGGATGGTTGTTGGAAAAAGTCACGAGTATTTCTATTGGTCTTATAGTATCCTTGCCCTAGCCTTGAGTTGGGTATCTAGTGTTTTGCCGGCTTATCTGGTGGCGCGAAGGGAGTTGCACGATGAAGCAGCCCAACTCTTACTTCCCAAACCTCCCGTTAAGGGATCAAAGATTTTGCTGGAACGACTGAGCTTTATTTGGAGTCGTTTGAGTTTTACTCATAAGGTTACGGCAAGAAATATCTTTCGTTATAAGCAACGGATGCTGATGACCATTTTTGGAGTTGTAGGTTCAGTTGCTCTCTTATTTGCTGGTCTTGGTATTCAGTCATCTGTGGGAGGAGTTTCCGAACGCCAATTTGAACAAATCCAGCAATACCAGATGATTGTAGCAGAAAAGAGCAGTGCAACGGAGCAAGAAAAAGCAGATCTGGAAAGTGCCTTGCAAGCTGAATCGATCCACGCTTATCAAAAGATTTACTCTAAATCCATTGAAAAAGATTTCAAAGGAAAAGCAGGACTTCAAACCATCACCATGATGGTTACTAGTGGAGAAGACTTCAATCCCTTTATCACATTAGAGGAAAATGGGCGAGAGTTGCAGGTCACTAATGGAGCGGTCGTGAGTCAAAAATTAGCCCAATTAGCAAGTGTTACGGTTGGAGACAAGCTGGAGCTTGACGGGAAGGAAATCAAGGTTGCGGCTATTTCTGAAAACTATGTTGGACACTTTGTTTATCTAAACCGTGCGACTTACGAACAAGTCTATGGAACCAGTCCGCAAGACAATACCTACCTAGTAAAATTAAAAGACCCAACACCTTCCAATACGGAGAAAGAAGCGGCTACTTTCATGGGAAAAGCTGCTGTTTCTGGGGTAGTCCAAAATGCAACGGCTATCCATCTCTTTGAATCTGTAGCCAATTCTCTCAATAAAACCATGGCAATCCTTGTCCTTGTTTCCGTCTTACTAGCCATTGTCATTCTTTACAATCTCACCAATATCAATGTGGAAGAACGTATCCGCGAACTTTCCACTATCAAGGTTCTCGGTTTCCACAATAAAGAAGTGACCCTCTATATCTACCGCGAGACCATAGTGCTATCCCTTGTGGGGATTGTTCTCGGTTTGGTAGCAGGCTACTATTTACATCAATTTTTGATACAAATGATTTCACCTGCCACCATACTCTTTTATCCTCAGGTCAGCTGGGAAGTCTATGCGCTTCCAATCGTCGCAGTGACGGTGATTTTGACTTTACTAGGTCTCTTTGTCAATCACCACTTGAGAAAGGTGGATATGCTTGAAGCCCTGAAATCAGTAGAGTAATTCAAGGTTTTAAACAGTAAATCAGTTGACAAAGTCTCTGCTTCTTGGTAGAATAAGAATTGTCGTAAAGACAAATAACTTCTTCTTGGTTACAGGCATGCCAACCTGTCACTCGGATGAAGCCAAATAAAAAGGAGAAACATCATGGCAATCTCAAAAGAGAAAAAAAATGAAATCATCGCACAATATGCACGTCACGAAGGTGATACAGGTTCAGTAGAGGTTCAAGTTGCTGTCCTTACTTGGGAAATCAACCACCTTAACGAACACATCAAACAACACAAAAAAGACCACGCTACTTACCGTGGATTGATGAAGAAAATCGGTCGCCGTCGTAACTTGCTTGCATACTTGCGTAAAAACGACGTTAACCGTTACCGTGAGTTAATCAACTCTCTTGGACTTCGTCGCTAATCTTGCGTCTAAAACGTTTCTATACTTCGTTGGCTTCAGCTCGATGTACCATTAGTACAATCTTCGCCTCGTCGCCTAGTCTATAAACGTTTTATCCAGCAAGACTTGAGCTCTCTGATATTCAGAGAGCTTTTTTACTTTTGTCACCCTACCTCGATATACTAAAGTATTATCTTCGGTTACGGTTTCTAGCACTGTAAGGTAAAATAAACCAAATCATCTCCCTTCGGGGAGATTTTTTGTTTCACTAAAATTTTTATACAATCTTCGGCTCATTGCCTAGTCTATAAACGGTTTATCCGGCAAGAATCATGATGCTAAGGGCGTTAAAAATCCGTATGAAAATAGGGAAAGGAAACAGTGTTCGATGAACACAAGGAGTTTTATCTTTTTCACTAGGATTTTAGCCCGGGTTCAAATCAGCTCTCTAATTTTAGAGGGCTTTTTATGTTGTCACTTTACCTCGATATACCCAAGTATAATCTTCGGTTACGATTATTAGCACTGTAAGACCAACTATATTTATTTTTCTCTTCTTGTTCCATTGTTGAAAATATGGTATACTTTTCATGAGAATTTTCTAAATTTTTAATTTTGTCTAAGGAGGTTTTCATGATTTCCAAATTTTCTGGAAGCCGACAGGACCTGCAATTTTTGTTACTTTTAGGTATTTTGCTAGCTGTTTTAGGGATTTCCCTCTTTCTAGCAGTTTCTATGGGATCCGTTGCGATTGATCTAGGCGATACCTATCGGATTATTTTGAGCAGGTTGGGTTTTCCTCTTGAGATAGGAGAGGTTTCCAAGTCCACTCTTGCCATTGTATGGAACATGAGATTCCCCCGAGTATTGTTAGGCTTGATAGTAGGGGCTGGTCTTTCCATGTGTGGTAGCGTGATGCAGTCTACAGTGAACAATCCTATCGCTGAGCCCTATGTCTTAGGAATCTCTGCGGGTGCAACTCTAGGGGCAACTTTGAGCATCATTCTCGGTCTAAAAGTGATAATTAGCCTTGGAGCTTTTTTAGGAGCTATTTTGGCAACAATTGCTGTCCTCATCATTGCTTCTATGCAGGGAAGGATGACGACTTCTAGTCTGATCTTATCAGGAACGGTGGTCAATGCTCTCTTTCTGGCATTTTCCAACTTTATTATCTCAGTTGGCGCTAATGCGGACAGTGTGATGACCATTAAGTTTTGGACTATGGGCTCGCTTGCCGGGACTACCTGGTCTGACTTAGTCCTGCCAACTGTAGTAGTAGGAATGGCCTTTCTATTTTTCTCTACTCAGTATCGTGTTTTCAATGCAATGATGATGGGAGATGAGGCTGCTTTAACTTTGGGAATTCCCTTACGCTTCTATTGGTATCTTTATGTGACCATGGTGGCTGTGCTGACAGCTGTCTTAGTGGCAACTTGTGGGATTATTGGATTTGTTGGTCTGATTACTCCTCACTTAGCTCGAGGGTTAGTAGGAACGAATTACAGAAGACTTTTTCCCGTTGCGACCTTACTGGGTGCCCTCTTTGTCGTCTGGGCAGATGTACTCTCTCGTGTCATCATTCCAAATGCCGAGTTGCCGATTGGTATTTTCACAGCCTTAGTAGGTGCTCCCTTCTTCATCTACATTGTAGGAGGTAGGCGAAGGGAGGTGAGGGTCTGATATGGACTTGATTTGTCAGGATGTCCACTTTGGACTAGGAGAGAAAAAAATCCTCAAAGGAGTTTCTCTTAAAGTTGAGGGGCATCAATTTCATACGATACTAGGGCCAAATGGAAGTGGAAAAACCAGCCTGCTTAAACTCCTCTATCGTCAGGAAAAGGCAGACAAAGGCTTGATAAGCTTAGATGGAAAGCCGCTGGATCATTGGTCACTCAAAGAAACAGCCAAGCAGATGGCAGTTGTCACCCAGTTTAATCAATTGCAGTTTGATTGTACAGTTGAGGAAATCGTCTTGCTGGGAAGAACTCCCCACCTCTCTTTTTTACAGAAGGAAAAGGAAAGGGATTATGCCTTCGTTCAAGATGCTCTCGTCAAGGTGGATATGCTTGAGAAAAAAACTCGTCTCTATTCGTCCTTGTCAGGGGGCGAGAAACAGAGAGTCTTGTTGGCACGCGCCTTGGCGCAAGAACCGACTCTCTTGCTCCTAGACGAACCAACCAATCACCTGGATATCAAGTACCAGTTAGACTTGTTGGCCATTGTGAAGAATCTCAAGGTCAATGTTTTAGCTGTCCTACATGATATTCAACTTGCTTGTCGCTATTCGGATTATCTCTATCTGATGAAAGAGGGAGAAATCCTTTACCAAGGGATTCCAAAGGAGACTATCACCCCTGAGTCATTGCAAACTGTATACGGAGTTCAAAGTCAGGTGACTTGGACCGAGGATCAGCAAGCCATGATTCACTATTTATAAGAAAGAAAAGGAAAACAAAATGAAAAAAACACTAAGCATTTTACTCGTAACAGTAGCTACCCTAACCATGGCAGCTTGTGGTAATACTACTACAGAAAAAACTACCACACAATCTAGCACAGAAACAAGTCAAAAGGCCAGCACAGAGACGACTTATCCGTTAACGGTCAAGACCTATGACGTTAAGGGAAATGAAGTCGAACAAGTCTTTGACAAGACACCTGAAAAAGTTATCACCAACAATCTTTCAACAACTGAAATCTTATTGGAGTTAGGCTTGAAGGATAAAATTGCTGGCATGCTCAACCCTGACAATGCTGTAACAGACAAATACAAGGACGCGATTGCGACGATTCCTCAAATTGGGGATAAAAAAACAGTCTCACAAGAGACAGTCCTTTCTTATGAGCCAGATGCGGTGATGGGTCGAAACATGATGTTTTCTGAAAAATCCTTGGGGACAGTTAGCACTTGGAATGAAAACAAAATCCCAGTCTATACGCAAAAAGCTTCTCTCTCAACGATTCAGCAAGATTTGGGAAATATCGTAGAAGATGTCAAAAATCTGGGAATGATTTTCAATGTTCAGGACAAGGCCAATGAATACGCAGCCCAATTACAAGCTAAAATTGACGCTGTTAAGAAAGCAAATCCAACAAGCCAAGGTGAAAAGAAAAAGGCTTTGATTATGGTTGCTTATAATGATGAAACCTTTGGTGCCTACAAGTCTGCTTTGCAAGAAAGCTTGTTGAATCAACTTGGTTATACCAACGTTGCAACGGGAACATCAGGCTTGACCTTGGAAAATCTCGTGTCAATGAATCCTGAGTTGATTATCTATGTAACCAGCGACCGCAATAAAAAATTGGATGCCAACGCAGTAGAGTTGATGAAGGCAAATGAAGTTTTGGAAAACGTTCCTGCAATTAAGAATCAAAAAATCATGACTATTTCTTACGATGAGTTGATGGATTATGGTCCAGCAGTGATTGATTCCCTTGAGAAAATCAATGACTTTATCAATAAATAATGAGTTTGATTGGGAGGGAATCCAAGTCAAGGTCAGCCTTCCTTCGACCTATGACCCCAATCAAACCTATCCAGCTATTCTCTTGAATGATGGAAACTTGGATTTCCTCTCTTCCCTTTCAGAATCTGTGATTTTAGTGGGCTTGACCTCTAAAAATCGCCTAGACGATTACACTCCATGGAAGGCAGCTGCTCTGAGAGATAGGGCTCCAGATTTTGGCGGTCAGGCAAATGCCTATCATGGTCATTTATTTGGAGATCTTTTAGATAAGTTGCAGTCACTTTATCGTCTGGACAAAAATCGCCTTGCCTATGGAGGTTACTCACTAGGTGGTCTGGCAGCAGTATACAGTCTTTTCAGCTTTGACAAGGTCTCCTGTATCTTCTCTATCTGCGGTTCCTTTTGGTTTCCTGATTTTGTGACTTATTGCAGGGAAGAAGAGGTGAAAAATTTGGACTGTTTACTGTATTTACAGAATGGTCAAACAGAGGGAGCCCATCATACCAATCGCTTGGCTCAAGCACCAGCCTATGCTGAGCAGATTCATACCAGTCTTCAGAAACACTATCCGACTGGTCAGTTTGTCTTTGATCCTTATGGGCATCATGAGCAAGTGGCTGAGCGATTTCTAGCCTTTTCCAACTGGTTGTCCCAAAAATGGAAAATCGAATAAAAGAATTATCCCTTGGCAAAAGCCAAGGGATAATTCTATTTTTTAACCAAGAGCCTCTCTCTTCTTATCTGGATTCCAGATAAAGCTTGCGATAAAGCTAAAGATAATCGTTAGGATACCAACAAACACTGCAAGGATAAGGGCAGGGATGCGGACAAACCACCAGAGTGGGTTTGGTTTTTTATCATTGTACCATTGCTTGGTTTCTTCGTCCAAACGTTGGAATTCTGCTTGGATACGGTCTGCAACCATTTCAATCCCTTCATCATTCATTTTCTTAATGTCTGAGATATCGATAGGATTTCCAAAGTTCATATCCACACGTTCACGGCTAATCAAGCCTTTCAAGGTCATGGGACCGGTGTAGGTAACAGGCATGATACGGACCTTAGCCATTTTAGCAATCAAGGCAACTCCACCCTTGACATCGTTTGAGTGACGGCTCCCACTTGGAAACATGATGAGAGAGCGGTCGCTTTTTTTGAGGACGTTGATAGGGTACTTGATGGCAGAGGCACTAGGTTTTTCCCGGTCAATAGGAAAGGCGCCACACATACGGATCCACCAGCCAAAGATACGGTTGTTAAACAGCTCTTTTTTGGCCATAAAGATGAACTGTTTTGGCTTGGTCGCAAAGGCCATGTAAACAGGATCCCACCAGGTACGGTGAGGAGCGACGAGGATATAGTTTTCGTCTCGGCTAGGGATTTTATCAGTATTGTGATAGTGGGCATTGCCATTGATGGACCACAAGATCAGCATGACTAGTCCACGCAAATAAGTATAAAACATGAGACCTCCTTCGATTGTACTGCTTTTATTATTATACCTTATCAAAAGACTACTGGCAAACTTTTTCAGTTGTCAGCCAACAGTTTTAGATGGGATTAGAATTCTTTTAGAAAAAATGATATGATAGAATTTATGGATAAAAATAAGATTATGGGATTAACCCAAAGAGAAATCAAGGAAAGACAGGCTCAAGGCTTGGTCAATGATTTTACTGCTTCGGCCAGTACCAGCACTTGGCAAATCGTTAAACGAAATGTCTTTACCCTTTTTAATGCTTTGAACTTTGCCATTGCTTTGGCCCTTGCCTTCGTGCAGGCTTGGAGCAATCTGGTCTTCTTTGCCGTTATTTGCTTTAACGCTTTTTCTGGGATTGTGACCGAGCTGCGAGCCAAACACATGGTGGACAAGCTCAATCTCATGACCAAGGAAAAGGTCAAAACCATCCGTGATGGTCAAGAAGTTGCTCTCGATTCAGAAGAATTGGTCCTAGGAGATGTCATTCGTTTGTCTGCGGGAGAGCAAATCCCTAGTGATGCACTGGTTCTGGAAGGATTTGCGGAAGTCAATGAAGCCATGCTGACGGGTGAGAGTGATTTGGTGCAAAAGGAAGTTGACGCCTTACTTTTGTCTGGGAGTTTCCTAGCCAGTGGCGCAGTTTTGGCTCAAGTTCACCATGTCGGGGTAGACAACTATGCTTCAAAACTCATGCTGGAAGCTAAGACAGTGAAACCGATCAACTCCCGTATCATGAAATCGCTGGACAAGCTAGCAGGTTTTACTGGGAAGATTATCATTCCCTTTGGTCTAGCTCTCCTGCTAGAAGCCTTGATGTTAAAAGGCTTGCCCCTCAAGTCATCCGTTGTAAATTCGTCAACAGCCCTTTTGGGAATGTTGCCCAAGGGAATTGCCCTTTTGACCATTACTTCACTCTTGACTGCGGTGATCAAGCTGGGCTTGAAAAAGGTCTTGGTTCAGGAGATGTACTCTGTTGAGACCTTGGCGCGCGTGGATATGCTCTGTCTGGACAAGACGGGAACTATCACTCAAGGAAAGATGCAGGTGGAGGCGGTTCTTCCTCTGACGGAAACGTATGGTGAAGAGACTATTGCCAGCATTCTGACCAGCTATATGGCCCATAGTGAGGATAAAAATCCAACAGCCCAAGCCATTCGCCAGCGTTTCCAAGGTCAGGTTGCCTACCCTATGCTTTCTAATCTTCCTTTCTCCAGCGACCGCAAGTGGGGAGCTATGGAGTTGGAAGGGCTAGGAACGGTTTTCTTAGGTGCGCCTGAGATGTTGCTGGACTCTGAAGTCCCAGAAGCCAGAGAGGCCTTGGAGAGAGGTTCTCGTGTCTTGGTCTTGGCTCTCAGTCACGAAAAACTAGACCACCACAAGCCACAAAAACCTTCTGATATTCAAGCCTTGGCACTGCTGGAGATTTTGGACCCTATTCGAGAGGGAGCAGCTGAGACGCTGGACTATCTCCGTTCTCAGGAAGTGGGCCTCAAAATCATTTCTGGAGACAATCCTGTCACTGTATCCAGCATTGCCCAGAAGGCTGGCTTTGCAGACTATCAAAGCTATGTTGATTGCTCAAAAATCACGGATGAGGAATTGATTGCTATGGCGGAGGAGACTGCGATTTTCGGACGTGTTTCCCCTCATCAAAAGAAACTCATTATCCAAACGCTGAAAAAAGCAGGCCATACAACAGCAATGACAGGGGATGGAGTCAATGATATTCTGGCCCTTCGTGAAGCAGACTGTTCGATCGTGATGGCGGAGGGAGATCCGGCGACGCGTCAGATTGCCAATCTAGTTCTCTTAAACTCAGACTTTAATGATGTTCCTGAGATTCTCTTTGAAGGTCGTCGTGTGGTTAATAATATTGCCCATATCGCACCGATTTTCTTGATTAAGACCATCTATTCCTTCTTGCTTGCAGTCATCTGTATCGCTAGTGTTCTTCTGGGACGGTCTGAGTGGATCTTGATTTTCCCATTCATTCCAATCCAGATTACCATGATTGACCAGTTTGTGGAAGGTTTTCCACCATTCGTTCTGACTTTTGAGCGAAATATCAAGCCTGTTGAACCAAACTTCCTCAGAAGATCCATGCTTCGTGCTCTACCAAGCGCCCTCATGGTCGTATTTAGCGTCCTTTTTGTGAAAATATTTGGAACGAGCCAAGGTTGGTCAGAGATAGAAATCTCAACCCTACTCTATTATCTCCTTGGGTCTATCGGTTTCTTATCCGTATTTAGAGCCTGCATGCCATTCACCCTCTGGCGTGTCCTCTTGATTGTCTGGTCTGTGGGAGGCTTCCTAGCTACAGCTCTCTTCCCAATGATTCAAAAGTTGCTTGAAATTTCAACCTTGACTGAACAAACGTTGCCTGTTTATGGGGCCATGATGCTGGTCTTTACCGTGATTTTCATCCTGACCAGTCGTTACCAAGCTAAAAAATAAAGAAAGACTGCAATCTGTGTATTGCGGTCTTTTTAGGTGCAAGATTGCTAGCTGAAATATGGTATAATAAGAGGTAATAGAGTTTTGGAAAGTGAGAGAAGATGATTTCAAAGAGATTAGAATTGGTGGCGTCCTTTGTGCCACAAGGTGCCATTTTACTAGATGTGGGGAGTGACCATGCTTATCTGCCGATTGACTTGGTTGAAAGAGGAGAAATCAAAAGTGCCATTGCAGGTGAGGTGGTGGAAGGCCCCTACCAGTCTGCTCTCAAGAATGTTGAGGCTCATGGTCTAAAGGAGAAAATCCAAGTCCGTTTAGCCAATGGCTTGGCAGCCTTTGAAGAGGCTGACCAAGTATCGGTTATCACCATTGCTGGTATGGGTGGCCGTTTGATTGCTACCATATTGCAAGAAGGTTTGGAAAAGCTAGCTAATGTAGAGCGTTTAATCCTCCAGCCCAATAATCGAGAAGGCGACTTGCGCATTTGGTTGCAAGACCACGGTTTTCTGATCGTAGCAGAAAGCATCCTAGAAGAAGCAGGCAAATTCTACGAGATTTTGGTGGTGGAAGCGGGACAAATGAAGCTATCAGCAAGTGATGTCCGCTTTGGTCCCTTCTTATCCAAAGAAACCAGCCCAGTCTTTGTCCAAAAATGGCAAAAAGAAGCTGCTAAGTTAGAATTTGCCCTTGATCAAATTCCAGAAAAAAATCTGGAGGAACGTCAAATTTTATCAGATAAAATTCAAGCCATCAAGGAGGTACTCCATGCTAGCAAGTGAAGTAATCAGGGCTTATGAAGCCTTTTGTCCCCAGGAATTTTCTATGGAGGGAGACAGTCGTGGCCTGCAAATCGGCACTTTGGACAAGGAGATCCAAAGGGTTATGGTTGCCCTCGACATTCGTGAAGACACGGTGGCAGAGTCTATTGAAAAGGGTGTGGATTTGATTATCGTTAAGCACGCGCCAATCTTTCGTCCCATCAAGGACTTGGTAGCCAGCCGTCCGCAAAATCAGATTTACATCGACCTGATCAAGCATGACATTGCCGTTTATGTCAGTCATACTAATATCGACATTGTAGAGAATGGTCTCAATGACTGGTTCTGCCAGATGCTAGGTATTGAGGAAACAATCTATCTGCAGGAGACAGGTCCAGAACGTGGGATTGGTCGTATTGGAAATATTCAGCCTCAGACCTTTGGGGAATTGGCCCAGCATGTCAAGCAAGTCTTTGATCTAGATAGTCTTCGAATGGTTCATTATCAAGAGAGTGATTTGCAGAAGCCCATTTCAATAGTGGCTATCTGTGGCGGTAGTGGTCAATCTTTCTATAAGGATGCTTTAGCTAAGGGAGCAGATGTCTATATCACTGGCGATATCTATTACCACACAGCTCAGGATATGCTGTCTGATGGCTTGTTGGCGCTGGACCCGGGCCACTATATCGAAATTCTTTTTGTCGAAAAAATTGCTGACCTCCTTAATCAATGGAAGGCAGAAAAGGATTGGACCATTGATATCATACCTAGCCAAGCATCGACCAATCCTTTCCACCATATCTAGTTAGAAGGTGAAGACAATGAAAAAAGTTGCCATTATTGGAGCAGGGATTGTAGGGGCAACTGCTGCCTACTACCTCTCCAAAGAAGCAGATTTAGAGGTGACCGTTTTTGACCATGGTCAAGGTCAGGCTACCAAGGCAGCAGCGGGAATTATCAGTCCTTGGTTTTCAAAACGCCGTAATAAAGCTTGGTACAAGATGGCACGCTTGGGGGCTGACTTTTATGTGGATTTGTTGGCTGATTTAGAAAAGTCAGGACAGGAAATCGACTTTTACCAGCGTTCGGGAGTTTTTCTCTTGAAAAAGGATGAATCCAAGCTAGAAGAACTTTATGAACTAGCCCTCCAGCGCAGGGAAGAATCTCCCTTGATAGGCCGGTTAGCCATTTTAGACCAAGCGTCTGCAAATGAATTATTCCCTGGTTTGCAGGGATTCGACCGCCTGCTCTATGCTTCTGGTGGAGCGAGAGTAGATGGCCAACTGTTAGTGAATCGTTTGCTAGAAGCCAGTCAGGTCAAGCTGGTCAAAGAAAAAGTGAGTCTGACACCTTTAGAATTCGGCTATCAGATTGGCGAAGAGGTGTTTGATCAGGTTATTCTAGCAACGGGAGCTTGGTTGAGGGACATTTTGGAGCATTTAGGATATGAGGTAGATGTTCGTCCCCAAAAGGGGCAACTCCGAGATTATCAGCTCTCCGAAGACCTAGAATCTTACCCTGTTGTCATGCCAGAGGTGGAGTGGGATTTGATCCCTTTTGCAGGTGGGAAATTGTCCTTAGGCGCTACTCATGAAAATGATATGGGATTTGATTTGACGGTAGATGAAACCTTGCTCCAACAAATGGAGGAAGCAGCCTTGCCATACTACCCAGCCTTGGCTGAAGCTACTATAAGAGGTGAGCGAGTAGGAATCCGAGCCTATACCAGTGATTTCTCCCCTTTCTTTGGACAGGTGCCAGGTTTAGCAGGTGTCTATGCGGCTAGTGGTCTAGGTTCATCAGGTCTTACAACGGGTCCGATCATCGGTTACCATTTAGCCCAGCTGGTCCAAGACAAGGAGTTGACCTTGGACCCAGTAAACTATCCAATTGCAAACTATGTCAAACGAGTAAAAAGCGAATAAGTATTTTACTGAAATTTTAGCAGGTAGTTTAGGATGTCAAATGACATTCCCTATCAAAAATGATAAAATAAGAAAAAATAATCCGAGAATCGAGGAAAAAAGATGCAAGAAAAGATTTTGGTAACTGGTGGTGCTGGATTTATCGGAACCCACACTGTTATTGAGTTGATCCAAGCAGGTCATCAAGTGGTTGTGGTGGATAATCTTGTCAATAGCAATCGTAAAAGTTTAGAAGTTGTTGAAAGAATTACAGGAGTTGAGATTCCTTTTTATGAGGCAGATATCCGTGACACAGATACACTCAGAGATATTTTCAAGCAGGAAGAGCCGACTGGTGTCATTCACTTTGCTGGTTTGAAGGCTGTTGGTGAATCAACCCGTATCCCTCTTGCCTACTATGACAACAATATCGCTGGAACTGTCAGCCTTTTGAAAGCTATGGAAGAAAATAATTGTAAGAACATCATCTTCAGTTCTTCTGCGACAGTATACGGAGACCCTCATACAGTTCCAATCTTAGAAGATTTCCCACTTTCAGTGACCAATCCATACGGTCGTACTAAGCTCATGCTAGAGGAGATTTTGACCGATATCTACAAGGCAGACTCAGAATGGAACGTGGTCTTACTTCGTTACTTTAATCCAATCGGAGCGCATGAAAGTGGAGATTTGGGGGAAAATCCTAACGGAATTCCAAACAATCTCTTGCCTTATGTTTCACAAGTAGCAGTGGGCAAACTAGAGCAAGTGCAAGTTTTTGGAGATGATTACGATACGGAAGATGGAACTGGTGTTCGTGACTATATCCACGTCGTAGACCTAGCTAAAGGTCACGTTGCAGCTTTGAAAAAAATCCAAAAAGGTTCAGGTCTAAACATTTATAACCTTGGGACTGGTAAAGGTTACTCAGTTCTTGAAATTATCCAAAATATGGAAAAAGCAGTGGGACGTCCTATTCCTTACCGCATCGTAGAACGCCGCCCAGGTGATATAGCTGCCTGCTACTCAGACCCAGCAAAAGCCAAAGCAGAGCTCGGATGGGAAGCAGAACTCGACATCACCCAAATGTGTGAAGACGCATGGCGTTGGCAAAGCAAGCATCCAAATGGATTTGAAGACTAAGATGATGATTTCAATCATTGTCCCATGTCTAAACGAAGAGGAAGTACTTCCTCTTTTTTATCAGTCTGTGGAAGCTCTGCTTCCTGACTTGGGAGCAGAGGTCGAATATGTCTTTGTAGACGATGGCTCAGGTGATGGGACCTTAGAGCTTTTGAAGGCCTATCGGGAACAAAATCCTGCGGTCCGTTATGTCTCATTCTCACGAAATTTTGGGAAAGAGGCAGCCTTATACGCAGGCTTGCAGCATGCAACTGGAGACTTGGTGGTCGTGATGGATGCAGACCTCCAGGATCCTCCTAGTATGCTACTTGAGATGAAAGCCTTACTAGACCAAAATGCAGACTTGGACTGTGTTGGGACACGGAGAACTAGTCGGGAGGGAGAACCCTTTTTCCGCAGTTTCTGTGCTGACGTCTTTTACCGCCTCATGCAAAAAATTAGCCCAGTAGCCTTGCCCTCAGGTGTCCGTGATTTTCGCATGATGAGAAGATCTGTGGTGGATGCTATTTTATCCTTGACAGAGTCCAATCGTTTTTCTAAGGGCCTCTTTGCTTGGGTGGGTTTTAAAACGCACTATCTCGACTATCCAAATGTCGAAAGACAGGCTGGCAAGACCAGTTGGAGTTTTAGGCAGCTCTTTTTCTACTCGATTGAAGGGATTCTCAACTTTTCAGATTTTCCCTTGAGTATAGCCTTTGTAGCGGGACTTCTATCTTGTTTTATTTCTTTTGTGATGACTGTTTTTGTGGTGTTTCGGACCCTTATCTTGGGAAATCCGACATCTGGTTGGACCTCTTTGATGGCTGTCATCCTCTTTCTTGGAGGGATTCAACTCCTGACGATTGGGATTCTCGGTAAGTATATCAGTAAGATCTATCTAGAGACCAAAAAAAGACCACTCTATCTCATCAAAGAAAAAAGTGACCTTTCTATTATTGAAGGAAAAAATAACCAAAAAAGACTATAATTTTACCTAGAAATATGCTAAACTAGTAGGTGTGGGAAAAAATGAGAAAAAATCAATTATATTTATTCCCTGATTCCTACGATGGATCTTTTAGGAGTGCACGTGTAGGGCAATTTTTGATGGCCTCCAGAACATCGCTGGTCTCAGCGATTTCTCTTTGCAATTCAACTGGATCATCGTAAAATCGAACGATTCCATTATCATGGTAATCAAAGAGTTCAGAATAAGTTTGGCAAAGCCCGCAGGCGATGCACCGTTCAGGTATAAGTGTGACTTTCATATTTATATTGTAATAAGAAAATGTAAAAAAAACAAGGAGTAAGGTATGGAAAAAGAACCGTGGCAAGAAGATATTTACGAAAACAATGAAGAAGAAACAAGATCAGAGCGTCGACATCGGAAACAAAAAGGGGAAGGCGTTGTTGCGAATCGTGCCTTGACAGTTCTAGCTAGCCTCTTCTTTGTAATTGTTGTAGCGATGGTAGTTGTATTGATTTACCTATCAACCGGAGGAAGCAATCGTACTTCATCTTTGAAGGACTTCTACGATGCATCGTCTCCTTCTACAAGTGCAAGTTCTAAAGTGGAAGCATCATCATCTTCAAGTAGCAAGGTAGAGGAAACAGCTTCTTCTGAATCAACACCTTCAGAGAGCAGTTCGCAAGAACATGCAGAAGGTGAAGGAACACTTACAGTACAGCCTGGAGAGGGAGAAGCAGCTCTTGCTCAGCGTGCAGGAATTTCCATTGCCCAGCTAGAAGCCCTAAATCCTTCTCACATGTCATCTGGATCTTGGTTTGCCAACCCAGGTGATGTGATTAAGACAAGATAGGAGTCGGTCATGAAGACAATTCAAATTGCTATCGATGGTCCAGCTTCGAGTGGCAAGAGTACGGTCGCAAAGATTGTCGCTAAGGATTTTGGTTACACTTATCTCGATACGGGTGCTATGTACCGTGCTGCGACTTATATAGCGCTCAAACACCAGTTGGATGCAGGAAATGTAGATCAACTTCTCGAGCTTCTTAACCAACACCCCATTAGTTTTGGACGTTCAGAAACTGGTGAGCAACTTGTTTTTGTAGGAGATGTTGATATTACCCATCCGATTCGTGAAAATGAAGTGACCAACAAGGTTTCAAGCATCGCTGCCATTCCTGAGGTGCGTGAGAAACTGGTTTCGCTCCAGCAAGAGATTGCTCAGCAAGGTGGTATCGTCATGGATGGGCGTGATATCGGGACAGTTGTTTTACCACAAGCTGAACTCAAGATTTTCCTAGTGGCTTCTGTTGAAGAAAGAGCAGAGCGTCGTTACAAGGAAAATATTGCTAAAGGGATTGAGACAGACCTTGAAACGTTGAAAGAAGAGATTGCTGCGCGTGACTACAAGGATAGTCATCGTGAAACCTCTCCTCTTAGACAGGCTGAGGATGCAGTTTATCTTGACACAACTGGACTAAGTATCCAAGAAGTGGTTGAAAAAATTGAATCAGAAGCAAAAAAATATACGTCCTAGGGACGAGAGGAGCAGGCTAAATGAAGCCTGCTCCTTTTCTCTCTTTTGCGCGCGTTTCAAAACAGCCTTTTTGGGAGAATTTTGATAAAATAGTAGTATCAATAAAAAGGACGGAAGCATGACAAAGAAAATCATAGCCATTTGGGCCCAAGATGAAAAAGGTGTGATTGGGAAGGAAAATCGTCTCCCTTGGCATTTGCCAGCAGAGTTGCAACATTTTAAGGAAACAACTTTAAATCATGTTATACTGATGGGACGAGTGACTTTTGATGGCATGGGACGTCGTCTGCTTCCAAAACGGCAAACCCTGATTTTAACGCGCAATAGCGAAGAAGTCATAGATGGGGCGCTCGTATTTCAAGATGTGGAGTCTGTTTTAGCGTGGTATCAGAGTCAGGAAAAAAATCTCTATATCATTGGCGGAAAGCAGATTTTTCAGGCTTTTGAGCCGTATTTAGATGAAATCATCGTGACACAGATTCATGCTCAGGTGGAGGGAGATACCTATTTCCCTGAGGAGTTTGACTTGTCTCGTTTTGAGACAGTAGCAAGTAAATCTTACACCCGAGATGAGAAAAACGACTATGATTTTACCATCGAATACCGAGATAGAAAGGAAGTCTAATGGAGCGCAGTATATTTGGATTTTTTACAGCTTTTTTGTGTGTGATCTGTATTTTGACTGGAGCACAGGCTTTTCGTAAGAAGCGCTATGGACTGTCTGCCTTACTCTGGTTGAATGCTTTTACCAATCTGGTCAACAGTGTCCACGCTTTTTATATGACCTTATTTTAGATAGAATGATAAATTAGAATGGAAGGAAATCATGCCTACAAATAGGAAAAATGATATGATGGTTTATTGCTCATTTTGTGGCAAAAGCCAAGAAGAAGTAAAGAAAATAATCGCTGGGAACAACGCCTTTATCTGTAATGAATGTGTGGAGTTGGCCCAGGAAATCATTCGGGAGGAGTTGGCCGAGGAAGTTTTGGCAGACTTGTCTGAAGTACCAAAACCAATCGAACTCCTCAATATTCTAAACCACTATGTGATTGGTCAGGATCGTGCCAAACGTGCCTTGGCAGTGGCTGTATACAATCACTATAAACGCATCAATTTCCACGATACGCGTGAAGAGTCAGAAGATGTGGATTTGCAGAAGTCAAACATCCTGATGATTGGCCCAACTGGTTCTGGGAAAACCTTCCTTGCTCAGACTTTGGCTAAGAGCTTGAATGTGCCTTTCGCTATTGCAGATGCGACAGCTCTGACTGAGGCTGGGTATGTGGGTGAGGACGTGGAAAATATCCTCCTCAAACTCTTGCAGGCTGCTGACTTTAACATCGAACGTGCAGAACGTGGGATTATCTACGTAGATGAAATTGACAAAATTGCCAAGAAGAGCGAGAATGTGTCTATCACACGTGACGTTTCGGGTGAAGGTGTGCAACAAGCCCTTCTCAAGATTATCGAGGGAACTGTCGCTAGCGTGCCACCTCAAGGAGGACGCAAACATCCACAACAAGAGATGATTCAGGTGGATACCAAGAATATCCTCTTTATCGTGGGTGGTGCTTTTGATGGCATCGAAGAAATCGTTAAACAACGTCTGGGAGAAAAAGTCATCGGTTTTGGCCAAAATAACAAGGCAATTGACGAAAACAGCTCCTACATGCAAGAAATCATCGCAGAAGATATTCAAAAATTTGGTATTATCCCTGAGTTGATTGGACGCTTGCCTGTCTTCGCTGCTCTTGAGCAATTAACGGTCGATGACTTGGTTCGCATCCTGAAAGAGCCAAGAAATGCCTTGGTGAAACAATACCAAACCTTGCTTTCTTATGATGATGTTGAGTTGGAATTTGACGACGAAGCTCTTCAGGAAATCGCCAATAAGGCTATCGAACGCAAAACTGGTGCGCGTGGCCTTCGCTCAATCATCGAAGAAACCATGCTAGATGTTATGTTTGAAGTGCCAAGTCAAGAAAATGTGAAATTGGTCCGCATCACAAAAGAAGCTGTCGATGGAACGGAAAAACCAATCCTAGAAACAGCCTAGAGGTGACTATGGAAATCAATACACACAATGCTGAAATCTTGCTCAGTGCGGCAAACAAGTCCCACTATCCGCAGGATGACCTACCAGAGATTGCCCTTGCAGGACGTTCAAATGTTGGCAAATCTAGCTTTATCAACACCATGTTGAACCGAAAGAATTTGGCCCGTACATCAGGAAAACCTGGGAAAACCCAGTTACTCAACTTTTTCAACATTGATGACAAGATGCGCTTTGTGGATGTACCAGGTTATGGCTATGCCCGCGTTTCTAAAAAGGAACGTGAAAAATGGGGGCGTATGATTGAGGAGTATTTGACCACTCGGGGAAATCTCCGTGCCGTGGTCAGTCTGGTGGATCTCCGTCACGACCCGTCAGCAGATGATGTGCAGATGTACGAATTTCTCAAGTATTATGAGATTCCGGTTATCATCGTTGCGACCAAGGCGGACAAGATTCCTCGTGGTAAGTGGAACAAGCACGAATCAGCAATCAAAAAGAAATTAAACTTTGATCCAAGTGACGACTTCATCCTCTTTTCATCTGTCAGCAAGGCAGGGATGGATCAGGCTTGGGACGCAATATTAGAAAAATTGTGAGGGAAAGAAATGGCAAAAACAATTCATACAGACAAAGCTCCAAAGGCTATCGGACCATATGTTCAAGGGAAAATCGTTGGCAATCTTTTGTTTGCTAGCGGTCAAGTTCCCCTATCTCCTGAAACTGGAGAAATTGTAGGAGAAACGATCCAAGAACAGACCGAACAAATTTTGAAAAATATCGGTGCTATTTTGGCTGAAGCGGGAACAGACTTTGACCATGTTGTCAAAACAACTTGCTTCTTGAGCGATATGAACGACTTTGTTCCTTTTAATGAGGTTTACCAGACTGCCTTTAAAGAGGAATTTCCAGCTCGTTCAGCTGTGGAAGTTGCACGTCTTCCTCGTGATGTAAAAGTCGAAATTGAAGTGATCGCAGAGATTGGATAAGCTAGTTGAAGTTTGGCTCTGCCAAACTTTTTTTGATATAAGGAGAGATAGATGACAAAGAAACAACTTCACCTGGTGATTGTGACAGGGATGAGTGGCGCAGGGAAAACGGTAGCCATTCAGTCCTTCGAGGATTTGGGATATTTCACTATTGACAATATGCCACCAGCCCTCTTGCCAAAGTTCTTGCAGTTGGTAGAGACCAAGGATGATGACCATAAGTTAGCTCTGGTGGTGGATATGCGGAGCCGTTCCTTCTTTTCAGAGATTCAGGCAGTTTTGGATGAATTGGAAAACCAAGACGATTTGGACTTCAAAATTCTCTTTTTAGACGCAGCAGATAAGGAATTGGTGGCACGCTATAAGGAAACTAGACGAAGTCACCCTCTAGCAGCAGATGGTCGAATTTTAGATGGCATCAAGCTGGAACGTGAACTCTTGGCACCTTTGAAAAACATGAGTCAAAATGTGGTGGATACGACAGAACTCACTCCGCGTGAACTTCGTAAAACCATTGCAGAGCAATTTTCAGACCAAGAACAGGCCCAGTCTTTCCGTATCGAGGTTATGTCTTTTGGATTCAAGTATGGTATCCCGATCGATGCAGACTTGGTCTTTGATGTCCGTTTCTTGCCAAATCCATACTACCTCCCTGAACTCCGTAATCAGACAGGTGAGGATCGAGCAGTTTATGACTATGTGATGAATCATGAAGAGTCTGAAAGTTTCTATCAGCACTTACTCGCCTTGATTGAACCCATTTTGCCAAGTTACAAAAAAGAAGGCAAGTCTGTTTTAACCATTGCAGTAGGATGTACAGGTGGACAACACCGTAGTGTGGCCTTTGCCAAACGAATCGCTGAGGACCTTGCTAAAAACTGGCCTGTCAATGAAAGTCATCGTGACAAAGACAGAAGAAAGGAAACGGTAAACCGTTCATGAGAAAACCAAAGATAACGGTAATTGGTGGAGGAACTGGTATCCCCGTCATTTTGAAAAGCTTGCGAGAAAAGGATGTTGATATTGCAGCCATCGTAACGGTAGCTGATGATGGTGGATCTTCTGGTGAACTAAGAAAGAATATCCAACAGCTGACACCACCAGGAGATCTTCGCAATGTTCTGGTAGCCATGTCGGATATGCCTAAGTTTTATGAGAAGGTTTTTCAGTACCGCTTTTCAGAAGACGCTGGTGCTTTTGCGGGTCATCCTCTAGGAAATATCATTATAGCAGGACTTTCTGAAATGCAAGGGTCCACTTACAATGCCATGCAGCTGCTAAGTCTCTTTTTCCACACAACAGGAAAAATCTACCCCTCAAGCGATCAGCCTTTGACACTGCATGCAGTCTTTAAAGACGGTTCTGAGGTGGCAGGTGAGAGCCACATTGCAGATCATCCAGGCATGATCGATCATGTCTATGTGACCAATACCTTGGATGATGAAACACCGCAAGCTAGCCGTCGAGTAGTCAATACCATTCTCGAGAGTGATATGGTCGTCTTGGGGCCTGGTTCTCTCTTTACATCGATTTTGCCCAATATTGTCATTGAGGAGATTGGGCAGGCTCTCTTGGAGACTAAGGCTGAGATCGCCTATGTCTGCAATATCATGACCCAGCGTGGGGAAACAGAGCACTTTTCAGACAGTGACCACGTGGAAGTCCTCCATCGACACTTAGGTCGGCCATTTATTGATACGGTCTTGGTTAATATCGAGAAGGTTCCTAGAGAATACATGGATACCAACCGTTTTGATGAATATTTGGTTCAGGTAGAGCATGATTTTGCTGGTCTTTGCAAGCAGGTCCCTCGTGTGATTTCATCCAACTTCCTTCGTTTGGAAAATGGAGGAGCCTTCCATGATGGCGATTTGATCGTAGACGAATTGATGCGCATTATACAGGTGAGAAAATGAGTTTTACAGTTGCAGTAAAAGAGGAAATTCTTGGTCAACACCATCTCAGTCGTCATGAATTGTCTGCCATCATCAAGATGTCTGGCAGTATTGGTCTCTCGACTTCAGGCCTGACCTTGTCCGTCGTAACTGAAAATGCCAAGTTGGCTCGGTACCTTTATGAGTCCTTTCTCCATTTTTATGAGATCAAGTCAGAAATTCGTCACCATCAGAGAAGCAATCTTCGTAAGAATCGTGTCTATACGGTCTATACAGATGAGAGGGTGCAGGAGCTTTTAGCTGATTTGCGACTTGCGGATTCCTTCTTTGGTTTGGAGACGGGTATTGATCCCGATATCTTAGCAGATGAGGAGGCTGGTCGTGCTTACTTATGTGGGGCCTTTCTGGCAAATGGCAGCATCCGAGATCCTGAGTCTGGCAAATACCAATTAGAAATCAGTTCCGTTTATCTGGACCACGCCCAAGGACTAGCCTCTCTCCTCCAGCAATTTTTACTGGATGCCAAGGTTATTGAGCGCAAGAAAGGTGCAGTTACCTATCTCCAGCGTGCAGAAGACATCATGGATTTCTTGATCGTGATTGGGGCCATGCAGGCGCGTGATAATTTTGAGCGCGTCAAGATTTTGCGTGAAACTCGTAACGATCTCAATCGAGCCAATAACGCTGAAACAGCCAATATCGCTCGGACAGTTTCTGCTAGTATGAAGACCATTAATAATATCAGTAAAATCAAAGATAGAATGGGTTTGGAAAATTTACCCGTGGATTTGCAAGAGGTGGCTCAGTTGCGGATTCAGCATCCAGACTACTCTATCCAGCAGTTGGCAGATAGTCTGAGCAATCCCCTAACCAAAAGTGGCGTCAATCACAGACTTAGAAAAATAAACAAGATAGCAGATGAACTATAAAACCACGAATCGTTGATTCGTGGTTCTTTTATTATAAACTGGTCGAGTGTTTGGGTTGCACTTTTTGTTCTGGGTCAATGTAGTTGATGGCATTGTTAACAGCTGTTGGAGCTTCACCCAGTCCTGTCGCAATCAAATCAATCTTACCTTCATAGTAGCAGCAGTCGCCGATAGCATAGATACCTGCTTGGCTGGATTCTTGTTTGCTATTGACGATAATCTTGTGACGGTTGAGGTCCAGCCCCCAGTTTTTAAGATTACCGACAGATGATTTGAAACCATAGTTGACAAAGAGGTGGTCTACTTCGATAGTTTCGGTTTCATCTGATTTGACTTTGGTGATTTCCAGTTTGTCAAGGGTCTTTCCATCTCCGATAAGTTGGCTAGGAATGAACGGTGTCTTGATGGTTACAGATGATTCTTGTAGAGCTTGTACACTGTGTTCTAAGGCGCGGAAGTTATCTCGACGGTGAACAAGAGTAGTTGGGGCAATCTTTTCAAAAGCCAGAGCCCAGTCCACTGCGGAGTCCCCGCCACCAAGGATGGTCACTTTCTTACCAGCGTATTGTTGAATGTTGGAAACGTGGTAGTGGATATTTTCATAATTTTCGACGTCATCTAGTTCGAGCGGACGCGGTTTAAAGGCACCGCCTCCCATAGCAATGATGACTGTTTTGGTCAGGTGGCTTCCTTTGTTAGTTGTGATGGTAAATCCTTGATCTTGTTTATTAATTTCAAGAACTGTTTCATTGAGATGAATAGGGGTATCAAAGCCGTTTAGCTGTTCAATCAAGCGATTGGTCAATTCTTCTCCAGTAAGGTTTGGAAAACCTGGCACATCAAGGATTTGCTTTTCAGGGTAGAGGATGGCAGGCTGGCCACCTAGCTGGGGAAGGGAGTCGATGATTTGGACTTTGGCTTGGCGTAGGTGGGCGTAAAAGGCAGCAAAGAGCCCGACAGGACCGCCACCTACAATGGTAATATCATAGAGTTGAGACATGATTTCTCCTTCGTTTTTTCTAATCAGTTTATTTTATCATATTTTTGCTTAATTTAAAATGAGGTAGGATAGGGAAAAAATGGGCAAAAAATGGTATAATGGTACAGAAAGTGTTTTGACAGGGAGGAGGCCAGGGATGAATTTTCAACCATTATCCAATTTGCAATACTGGACGAGTTTGTTTTCAAGCCCTTGGACAATAGTCACCAATCTGATAGATATTCTCATTGTGACTTATATTTTATATCATTTTACCAAAGCGATTGCAGGGACCAAAATCATGATTTTGGTGCGGGGAGTTCTGGTCTTTATTTTAGGTCAGATTCTGTCCAATATGATTGGTTTGACAACCATTTCCTGGTTGATCAATCAGATCATCACTTATGGGGTTATCGCAGCAGTAGTTATTTTTTCACCAGAGATTCGGACTGGTTTGGAACGATTGGGCCGGGCTACGGATTTCTTCTACAATGCCCCTATTAGTGCGGAAGAGCAAATGGTTCGTGCCTTTGTCAAATCAGTCGAGTACATGAGCCCCCGTAAGATTGGTGCTCTGGTAGCTGTTCAGCGAGTAAGAACCTTGCAGGAATATATCTCAACTGGGATTCCTCTAGATGCTAAGATTTCTTCTGAGTTATTGATCAATATCTTTATCCCCAACACTCCCTTGCACGATGGTGCGGTCATTGTCAGAGAAGATCGGATTGCCGTAACTTCAGCCTACCTACCCCTGACTGAAAATACAGGAATTTCCAAGGAATTTGGGACACGTCACAGGGCAGCGATTGGTTTGTCAGAAGTATCGGATGCTCTTACCTTTGTGGTTTCAGAGGAAACAGGCGGAATCTCAATCACCTATAATGGAGTCTTTAAGCATGATTTGACCTTGGAAGAGTTTGAATCGGAGTTAAGAAGAATCTTGCTTCCAACATCAGAGAAAAAACAAGGTCTGAAAGAGCGTTTGCTAGGAGGATTGAAACATGAGAAAAAATAGTCTTTATATTATTTCTTCCTTCTTTTTCGCCTGCATCCTCTTTATCTATGCGACTTCAACAAACTATCAGAATAGCAATAGCGCCAGACAGGTGAGGACAGAAACCTATACTAATACGGTTCTTAATGTCCCAATCGATATTCAGTACGACAGCGATCAGTACTTTATTAGTGGCTTTACCTCTGAAGTGACCGTCTTTCTGACAGGGTCAAACAGAGTTGCTTTGGCGAGTGAAATGCAGGAAAGCACTCGGAAATTCAAGGTCAAAGCTGACTTAACCAATGCCAGTGTAGGAACCATCGAAGTTCCTCTAACCATTGAAAATTTACCAAGTGGTTTGACGGCTGTTGCGACACCGCAAAAGATAACAGTCAAGGTTGGTAAAAAAGCAAAACGAGATAATGTAATCGTTGTGCCAGAGATTGATCCTAGCCAGATTGATTCTCGAGTGAAAATTGATACAGTCACTGTGTCAGATGAAAAAGTAACGGTTATTAGTGACGAGGAGACTCTCTCTAGAGTAGATCGTGTCATTGCCATCTTGCCGACGAGTGAACGGATAACAGGTAACTACTCAGCCTCTGTTCCACTACAAGCAGTTGATAAAAATGGAAATGTCTTACCAAGCGTCATTATGCCATTTGACACTACAATGAAAATTACAACCAAAACAGTATCGTCTAGCTCGAGTTCTTCGTCAACGACCTCGTCAACGGGCTCTTCAACCAGCAGTTCGTCTTCAACGAGTTCAGAAACGAAACCAGACTCGTCTAAACAGGACTAAATAAATAGTAGAAAAGGATGATAAATAAAATGGGTAAATATTTTGGGACCGATGGAGTCCGTGGAGAAGCAAACGTAGAACTGACGCCAGAATTGGCCTTTAAACTGGGACGTTTTGGTGGTTATGTTCTTAGCCAACACGAAACAGAAGCCCCTAAAGTCTTTGTAGGACGTGATACACGTATCTCAGGAGAAATGTTAGAATCTGCCTTAGTGGCAGGTCTCCTCTCTGTAGGGATTCATGTCTACAAACTCGGTGTCCTTGCAACACCAGCAGTAGCTTACTTGGTCAAAACTGAGGGAGCCAGTGCAGGTGTCATGATTTCCGCTAGCCACAACCCAGCCCTTGATAATGGAATTAAATTCTTTGGTGGGGATGGCTTCAAACTTGATGATGAAAAAGAAGCAGAAATCGAAGCCTTGCTGGATGCTACAGAAGACACCCTTCCTCGTCCAAGTGCCGAAGGTTTGGGAACCTTAGTGGACTATCCAGAAGGTTTACGTAAGTATGAAGGCTACCTTGTTTCAACTGGAACTCCTCTTGAAGGAATGAAAGTGGCCTTGGACACAGCAAACGGTGCAGCGTCTACAAGTGCTCGTCAAATCTTTGCAGACCTTGGGGCTCAAATAACTGTTATTGGGGAGACACCAGATGGTCTGAATATCAACTTGAATGTAGGTTCTACACATCCAGAAGCTCTTCAAGAAGTGGTTAAAGAAAGCCAGTCAGCTATTGGTTTGGCCTTTGACGGAGATAGTGACCGCTTGATTGCTGTCGATGAAAATGGCGAGATCGTCGATGGTGATAAGATCATGTATATCATCGGTAAATACCTTTCTGAAAAAGGCCAGTTGGCTCAAAACACCATCGTGACAACGGTTATGTCTAACCTTGGCTTCCATAAGGCCTTGGAGAGTGCTGGCATTAACAAGGTAGTGACTGCTGTTGGTGACCGCTATGTCGTTGAAGAAATGAGAAAATCAGGCTACAACCTTGGTGGTGAACAGTCTGGTCACGTTATCTTGATGGACTACAATACAACTGGTGATGGTCAATTATCAGCTGTTCAATTGACTAAAATCATGAAAGAAACAGGTAAGAGTTTGTCTCAACTGGCATCAGAAGTGACGATTTACCCACAAAAACTGGTCAATATCCGAGTGGAAAATGCCATGAAAGAAAAAGCCATGGAAGTACCAGCCATTAAAACTATCATCGAAAAGATGGAAGAGGAAATGGCAGGGAACGGTCGTATCCTTGTCCGCCCAAGTGGAACAGAACCCCTCTTGCGCGTCATGGCAGAAGCCCCAACAACAGAAGAAGTTAACTACTACGTAGATACAATTGCTACTGTTGTTAAAGATGAAATCGGAATTGACTAAAGCCTAGAAAACTAGATGAAATGATAAAAATGTGGTACAATTGCATAGTAAATTGTAGCAATGGGAGAGAAAAATGAATCTTAAACGAGAACAAGAATTTGTTAGCCAGTATCACTTTGATGCTCGTAACTTTGAATGGGAAAATGAAAATGGAGCTCCTGAAACCAAGGTAGACGTGAACTTTCAGTTGCTCCAACATGACCAAGAAAATCAAGTAACTTCTTTAGTCGTTATCTTGAGTTTCATGATTGTCTTTGACAAATTTGTCATCAGCGGAACGATTTCCCAAGTTAACCATGTGGAAGGTCGCATTGTCAACGAACCAAGCGAATTTAACCAAGAAGAAGTCGAAACCTTGGCACGTCCATGTTTGAACATGCTCAATCGTTTGACGTATGAAGTAACAGAAATCGCCTTGGATCTTCCAGGGATCAATTTGGAGTTTTAGTCATGAAATTAGCTGTCATTACAGATTCTTCAGCCTATTTAGAGGAGAAGACGCTGCAAAGAGAGAGTCTTTTTATCTTGGATATTCCTGTTAACATTGATGGGGAGGAGTATGTTGAAGGTGTCAATCTGACTGCTGAGGAATTTTATCAAAAAATGGCTCAGTCTGTAGAATTACCTAAAACTAGTCAACCAAGTATTGCCAAATTGGATGAGATTCTTAGTTCTTTGAAAGACGAGGGTTATACCCATGTCTTGGGACTCTTTCTTTCGTCAGGAATTTCAGGCTTTTATCAGAACATCCAATACATGTTGGATGAGTATGATGGCTTGACCATTGCCTTTCCAGATACCCATATCACAAGTTCCCCTCTAGGATTTATGGTAGAGAGTGCCTTTGAATGGGCAGAACAAGGCGATGATTTTGCCCAGATTCAGGAGAAGTTGGGGATTCAAATTGCTGATAATTCAGCCTTTATCATAGTAGATGACCTCGACCACTTGGTTAAGGGAGGACGTTTGTCAAATGGGGCAGCTATCTTAGGGAATCTCCTCAGTATCAAGCCTATCCTTTACTTTAATGACCAAGGTGTGATTGAAGTTTACGAAAAAGTTCGTACGGAAAAGAAGGCAATCAAACGTTTGGTAGAAATCATCAAGGAGTTGACAAAAGATGGGGACTACCGTATAACAGTCATCCATGGCAATGCTCCTCAAAAGGCAGCGGATTTACGTCAGCTTTTGATGGAGAGTGGTGTGACTGCTGAGATTCCAATTGATACCTTTGGTAGTGTCATTGGGACCCACCTTGGAGAAGGTAGTATCGCCTTGAGCTATACGCCAATCGTCTAAATTGTTCTTACAGGCTTTGTATCTTAGCAATTGAACACGACCTACCTGCCTCTTGAAAAAAGATGCCTGTCTTGCCTTTCATGGAAAGTCAGCGCCATTCCCTATTTTTCATGGGCAGCTAACGTCCTTTGTATCTTGATAATTGAACACGCCTAGAACTCTGTGTGAAAAAGATAGTTCTTCCAAGGAGTAGACACTCCTTGATCAGAACTCCTATTTTCACTTTGTGTTCTTACAGGCTTTGTATCTTAGCAATTGAACACGGCCTATCTGCCTCTTGAAAAAAGATGCCTGTCTTGCCTTTCATGGAAAGTCAGCGCCATTCCCTATTTTTCATGGGCAGCTAACGTCCTTTGTATCTTAGACAGGAGTAGAGATGAGTATTCGAGTAATTATTGCCGGTTTTAAGGGAAAGATGGGCCAAGCTGCGTGTCAGATGGTCTTGGCTGATCTAGACTTGGACTTGGTCGCAGTTTTGGATCCTTTTGAGTCTGAGTCAGAGTGGCAGGGAATTCCTGTCTTCAATGATAAGGCTGACTTGGTTGGTTTTGAAGCGGATGTTTGGGTAGATTTTACTACACCAGCCGTTGCCTACGAAAATACACGCTTTGCTCTTGAAAATGGCTTTGCTCCTGTCGTAGGAACAACAGGATTCACTAGTGACGAAATTGCAGAACTAAAAGCATTTTCCCGTGAACAAGATTTGGGTGGCTTGATAGCCCCTAACTTTGCCTTGGGCGCTGTCTTGCTTATGCAATTTGCGGCGCAGGCTGCCAAATATTTCCCAAATGTGGAGATTATCGAGCTCCACCATGACAAGAAAAAAGATGCTCCGAGCGGAACAGCCATTAAAACGGCTGAGTTGATGGCGGAAGTGCGAGAGTCTATCCAGCAAGGTGCGCCTGATGAGGAAGAATTGATTGCAGGTGCTCGTGGTGCTGATTTTGATGGCATGCGGATCCACTCAGTTCGTTTGCCAGGCTTAGTAGCTCATCAAGAAGTTATCTTTGGCAATCAGGGAGAAGGATTGACCCTTCGTCATGACTCCTATGATCGCAGCTCCTTCATGACAGGGGTCAATTTGGGAATCAAAGAAGTTGTCAAGTGTCATGAGCTTGTCTATGGATTAGAACACTTATTATGAGATTAACGCAAATGCCTTCTGAATTTCAGAAGGCTTTACCAGTATTAGAAAAAATTAAAGAAGCAGGCTTTGAAGCCTATTTTGTTGGGGGATCTGTTCGAGATGCCCTCCTCAATCGTCCCATCCATGATGTGGATATTGCGACATCATCCTATCCAGAAGAGACCAAGCAGATTTTTCCGCGAACAGCCGATATCGGAATCGAGCACGGAACTGTCTTAGTTTTAGATGGCGATGAGGAATATGAAGTGACGACCTTTCGGACCGAAGATGTCTATGTGGACTATCGCAGGCCCAGCGCGGTTTCCTTTGTGCGTTCGCTAGAAGAGGACCTCAAGCGCCGTGATTTTACAGTCAACGCCTTTGCCTTGGATGAGACAGGCGAAATCATTGACTTGTTTCAGGGTTTAGAGGATTTGGAAAACCAAGTCTTGCGAGCAGTGGGTGTTGCTAGTGAGCGTTTCAACGAAGATGCTTTGCGTATTATGCGTGGTTTTCGTTTTCAGGCCAGTCTCGGTTTTAAACTTGAGTCAGAAACTTTTGAGGCGATGAAGACTTTGACGCCACTTTTGGAGAAAATTTCTGTGGAGCGCACCTTCGTTGAGTTTGATAAACTCTTGCTGGCACCTTTTTGGCGAGTTGGTCTGGCTTCCATGATTGAAAGTCAAGCTTATGACTATCTTCCAGATATGGCAGGAAGCCAAGACAAGCTTAACAGACTGTTTGATTTGGAGACTGATTTCACTTTTGAATCTTCCGAACAAGCCTGGGCAGCTCTGTTGTGGGCTATGGAGATTAAAGATGCACAGCCATTTTTGAAAGCTTGGAAAACCTCACGCCAGTTTGCCAAGCAGGTACAGGATTTGCTGACTATTTTGACTTTGCGAGAAGAAGGAGAGCTGAGCAGGCGCGATTGTTACCGCTTTGACTTGGATTCCCTTCTACAAGCTGAAAATCTTCGTCAGGCCCAAGGAAAAGAAGTCAACCCACAAGCTATCACAGAAACTTACCATAGTTTGACCATTCATGACAAGAAAGAAATTCAGATTAACGGTGGAATTTTGATTAAGGAATATGGTTACCAGCCAGGACCAGACTTGGGAGAGATTTTAACAGAGATTGAGTTTGCCATTGTCGATGGAGAGTTGGAAAATGATCGTCAAGCAATCCATGCTTACCTGAGGGAGAAAAAATGAGTGATTTTATCGTTGAAAAACTAAGCAAATCCGTCGGAGACAAGACCGTTTTTAAGGATATTTCCTTTATCATCCATGACTTGGATAGAATCGGTCTAATCGGTGTCAATGGGACGGGTAAGACCACCCTTTTAGACGTCCTTTCTGGCGTTTCTGGCTTTGATGGGGATGTCAGTCCCTTTTCGGCTAAGAATGACTACAAGATTGGCTACTTGACCCAGAATCCTGATTTTGATGATAACAAGACGGTCTTGGATACGGTTCTCTCCAGCGACCTCAAGGAAATCCAGCTCATTCGTGAGTATGAGTTAATCATGCTCAACTACAGTGAGGACAAGCAGGCTCCTTTGGAACGGGTCATGGCAGAGATGGATTCTCTCCAAGCCTGGGAAATTGAAAGCCAGGTCAAGACGGTTCTCAGCAAGTTGGGTATTCAGAACTTATCTACTCCTGTTGGGGAATTGTCAGGTGGTCTAAGAAGACGTGTCCAGTTGGCGCAAGTTCTCCTAGGAAACCACGACCTCTTGCTTCTGGACGAGCCGACCAACCACCTGGACATTGCGACCATTGAGTGGCTGACACTTTTTTTGAAAAATTCCAAGAAGACTGTTCTCTTTATCACCCACGATCGTTATTTCCTAGATGCACTATCAACGCGGATTTTCGAGTTGGACCGAGCAGGCTTGACCGAGTATCAGGGAAATTATCAGGACTATGTTCGCCTCAAGGCTGAACAAGATGAGCGTGACGCTGCCCTTCTCCACAAAAAAGAACAACTTTATAAGCAAGAACTGGCCTGGATGCGCAGACAACCACAGGCACGTGCGACCAAGCAACAAGCCCGTATCAATCGTTTCCATGACTTGAAAAAGGAAGTTTCAGGTGGCGTTGCTGAAACAGACTTGACCATGAACTTTGAAACCAGTCGGATTGGGAAAAAAGTCATCGAGTTTCAGAATGTTTCCTTCGCTTATGAAAACAAGCCAATTTTGCAAGATTTTAATCTCTTGGTGCAAGCCAAAGACCGTATCGGAATCGTTGGGGACAACGGTGTCGGGAAGTCAACTCTGCTTAATCTCATCGCAGGAAGTCTTGAGCCGACAGCAGGACAAGTTGTGATTGGGGAAACAGTTCGCATCGCCTATTTCTCTCAACAAATTGAAGGTTTGGATGAAAGCAAACGGGTTATCAATTACCTGCAGGAAGTAGCAGAAGAAGTTAAGACCAGTGGTGGTTCTACGACTTCCATTGCAGAGTTGCTGGAGCAGTTCCTCTTCCCACGTTCGACGCATGGAACCTTGATTGAGAAATTGTCTGGTGGAGAGAAAAAACGCCTTTATCTCCTCAAACTGCTCTTGGAAAAACCCAATGTTCTTCTTTTGGACGAGCCGACCAATGACCTAGACATTGCAACCTTGACAGTCTTGGAAAATTTCTTGCAGAGCTTTGCAGGTCCTGTCTTGACAGTTAGCCACGACCGTTATTTCCTGGATAAGGTAGCGACCAAGATTCTCGCCTTTGAGAATGGCAAGATTCGTACTTTCTTTGGCCATTACACCGACTATCTTGATGAAAAAGCCTTTGAAACAGAGATGGCCAATCAAGTGCAAAAGGCCGAAAAGGAGAAAGTGGTCAAGGTCCGTGAAGACAAGAAACGCATGACCTACCAAGAAAAGCAGGAGTGGGGAAGCATTGAAGGGGATATTGAAGCCTTGGAAAATCGTATTGCTGCTATTGAAGAAGAAATGCAGGCAAATGGCTCTGACTTTGGTAAGCTGGCTACTCTCCAAAAAGAACTGGATGAGAAAAACGAAGCACTCCTTGAAAAATACGAACGTTATGAATATTTAAGTGAGTTGGCATGATGGAAGAAAAAGTCATTAAACGTAGTCCCAAGAAAATCATTTGGAATGCCTTGTTTGGCCTAGCTTCGGTGCTTTTCTTCTTGTTACCTCTCTATTATCTCCATTCGTATTCGGAAAAGGGGACGGGACTTCATACGATAAGTCTTTTGTTAATGCTGCTTGTACTTTTTTGCGCTGGAGTAGTTGTTTATCAGACATACAGGTTGTTAAGCTCCGATAAGGAATATTTGAGATGTACTGTCGAGGGGTTTTACTACAAACCGAATCCAAAGAAACCCAGTCATTTCTACGCTTGGGCTGATGTAGAGGAATTTTCCTTCTCTCGGATTCGAGGGAAGTATAGGGATTCTTATCGGATTGAAGTCTATTTTAAAAACAAGGAAAATGTGAAATCCCAATTCTTTCTAACACTGCTGAAGAGAAGGATTCTCCCTTTTTATCCGTCAGCAGATTTGATCATCCTTATCTTTCTGCTAGATGTAGGACTTCCTGAAAGGGTCTACGAGACCATGAAGTACTATGAAAGAGAATGGCGCATCGAACAAAATCGTCAAGCAAGAAAAAAGGCAAAACAAGCTTCGAAAAGCAAATCTTCCAAACCGTCATAGTCCGTCTTTGCTTAAAGTGGAATAATCAAAAAGGCCCTATCCACTGGATAGGGTCATTGTTTGTCTTCTTTTTTAGTTTCCTGATGGAAGATGTTTTGCCAAGTTTCATGGCGACGCCAGATACTGGTATGGACGATACCATCTAGCTCATAGCAAATGAGTTTGGTTTTCTGACTAATGGAGGTAATCTGAATGTCCTTAATCGCAGCACTAAGTTCTTTTTCAGACTTATAAGCCTCTTTATCCATCTGCTCTCCATCTTGACGGATATAGAGAAAGTCCTCAGCAAGGAGTTCTTCTAGCTGATTTCCTTGGTCAATCAATTGCTCACGCATGAGCAGTTTTTTATAGACATTGTCTAAAATCTCGTCCTCAGGTATGGGAGCTGGCTCGATATGGACATCGGTATCAAAGACTCCAAAACGCTCTTCCAGCATGGACTCGACCTGGTCCGCAATCTCATGACTTTCATAGACTGATAGGTCAGGATTCATTTCCAGGGTGATATCAAGGTAGATATTGCTACCGTAGGTCCGCCCTCTTTGGGACTTGACCTTACTAATCTTTGGAATCTCCATGATGGCCTTTTGGTAGTCCTCTAGCAGACGGTCATCAAAACCATCTGAAAGACTGAAGGAAGACTCGATAAAGATATCATAGGCTGTTTTTAAGATAAAGAAGGTGATGATGATAGCGACCAATTTATCCACGATAGGGTAATTGAAACTGCTGGCTAAGATAGCAATGGAAGTCCCAAGCGAGGTGACAGCATCGGAAAGATTGTCCTTAGCAGCTGCTTTGAGAGCCTTGGATTTGGATTTCTTACTGAGGCGTGTATTGTAGAGATAGACCACAAACATAATCGCTGCAGAAATGATTCCTAGAGTTGCACCCAGAGGATCAATGGGTGTTTGTTCCCGACTAAGGATTTTCTGAATGGTGTCCCGAAGTACATCAAAACCAACATAGAACATGATGATGGAAGTAATCAAGCTAGCCAAATCTTCAATCTTCCAGTGACCAAAGCTATGGTCACGGTCTGCAGGTTGGCGGGCCATCCGAATCCCAATCAAGAGAGCAACATTTCCAATAATATCGGATACGTTGTTGAAACCATCTGCCACCAAACTGGAAGAATGCAGGAGGTGACCAGTTGCCAATTTTGCTGCAGACAAGAGGAGGTAGGTTGAAATGCTGATAATGGCTCCACGTTCTGCCAATTTGAGATTTGACATGGATTGGTTCATCGGGCTTCCTTTCTAGTCATATAGTATTCTACCATTATACTGGTTTTCAAGGGAAAATTCAAATTTAGTCTTGTTTCATCTGATTTAAACCCTTGAAAATTGTTCAAATTTTGATATAATAGTACTACTCAAGGGAGTAGCTGGCAGAAACCTGTGATAGTGTCGTCATTCCGAATTGTATACTGAAAAGTATGTTTTCCGGCACTATCTTAAACAGCGAGACTTGTTATGATTAACAGGTCTCTTTTTGTTTGTCATAAAACTAAAAGAGAACTTGTTTTGCACACAATGTCAAGGAGGAGACACATGTCAAAAGAACAAAAACGCCAAGCGTTTTACACTCAGAGTCCTGAAGAGGTCTTGAAGTCAGTTGAAGCAACTGAACAAGGTCTCTCGTCTAGCGAAGCGCAGAAACGCCTAGCTGAATATGGACGCAATGAACTGGAAGAGGGTGAGAAAAAATCTCTCCTAGTCAAGTTTATTGAGCAATTTAAGGATTTGATGATTATCATCCTAATTGCTGCGGCTATCTTGTCCGTCATAACTTCTGGTGGGGAAGATATCGCAGATGCCATCATTATCCTTGCCGTGGTTATCATCAACGCTGCCTTTGGTGTTTACCAAGAAGGAAAAGCAGAAGAAGCCATCGAAGCCCTCAAGTCTATGTCTAGTCCAGCTGCTCGCGTTATTCGTGATGGGCACATGGCTGAGATTGATTCCAAAGAATTGGTGCCAGGTGATATCGTAGCTCTCGAAGCTGGTGATGTAGTGCCAGCAGACCTACGTTTGCTAGAAGCTAATTCTCTTAAAATCGAAGAAGCAGCTTTAACAGGCGAGTCTGTTCCAGTTGAAAAAGACTTGACAGTCGAGCTCGCTGCAGATGCTGGTATTGGTGACCGTGTCAATATGGCCTTTCAAAACTCAAATGTGACTTATGGTCGTGGTCTTGGTGTTGTTGTCAATACAGGTATGTACACTGAAGTGGGTCATATCGCTGGCATGCTCCAAGATGCGGATGAGACGGATACACCACTTAAACAAAACTTGAACAACCTTTCTAAGGTTTTGACCTATGCGATTTTGGTTATTGCCCTTGTTACTTTTGTAGTTGGAGTCTTCATTCAAGGTAAAAATCCACTTGGTGAGTTGATGACCTCTGTTGCGCTTGCTGTTGCAGCCATTCCAGAAGGACTCCCAGCTATCGTGACGATCGTTCTTGCCCTTGGTACTCAAGTTTTGGCCAAACGAAACTCTATCGTTCGTAAGTTGCCAGCAGTCGAAACACTTGGTTCAACAGAAATCATCGCTTCTGATAAGACTGGTACGCTTACCATGAACAAGATGACAGTCGAGAAAGTCTTCTATGACGCAGTCCTACATGACTCAGCTGATGATATTGAACTTGGCTTGGACATGCCACTACTTCGTTCAGTTGTCTTGGCCAATGATACCAAGATTGATGCTGAAGGAAACCTGATCGGGGATCCAACGGAAACAGCCTTCATCCAGTATGCCTTGGACAAGGGCTACGATGTTAAAGGGTTTTTAGAGCAATATCCTCGTGTAGCTGAGTTACCATTTGACTCAGATCGTAAACTCATGTCAACGGTTCATCCATTACCAGATGGTAAATTCCTCGTAGCAGTCAAGGGGGCTCCAGATCAACTTTTGAAACGTTGTGTTGCTCGTGATAAGGCTGGAGATGTTGCTCCGATTGATGAGAAAGTTAATGACTTAATTCACACAAACAACTCTGAAATGGCTCACCAAGCCTTGCGTGTTCTTGCGGGTGCTTATAAGATTGTAGACAGCATTCCAGAAAACCTGACTTCTGAAGAGCTTGAAAACAACTTGATCTTTACTGGATTGATTGGAATGATTGACCCTGAACGTGCCGAAGCAGCAGAAGCTGTTCGTGTCGCTAAGGAAGCGGGAATCCGTCCAATCATGATCACTGGTGACCACCAAGATACAGCGGAAGCCATTGCCAAACGTTTGGGAATCATCGATGAAAATGACTCGGAAGACCATGTCTTGACTGGTGCTGAACTCAACGAACTTTCAGATGAAGAATTTGAAAAAGTCGTTGGTCAATACTCTGTCTACGCGCGTGTATCTCCAGAACACAAGGTTCGTATCGTCAAGGCTTGGCAAAAACAAGGTAAGGTTGTTGCTATGACAGGTGACGGTGTTAATGATGCGCCAGCTCTGAAAACAGCCGATATCGGTATCGGTATGGGAATCACTGGTACAGAGGTTTCTAAGGGGGCTTCTGACATGATTCTTGCAGATGATAACTTTGCGACCATTATCGTCGCAGTTGAAGAAGGACGCAAGGTCTTCTCAAACATTCAAAAGACTATTCAGTACTTACTTTCTGCCAATACTGCTGAAGTATTAACTATCTTCTTATCAACCTTGTTTGGTTGGGACGTCTTGCAGCCAGTTCATCTTTTGTGGATCAACTTGGTAACCGATACCTTCCCAGCTATCGCTCTTGGTGTTGAACCTGCTGAGCCAGGTGTTATGACCCACAAACCTCGTGGACGTAAGTCAAGCTTCTTCTCAGGTGGTGTTTTGAGTTCTATCATCTATCAAGGTGTACTCCAAGCAGCTATTGTTATGAGTGTTTATGGACTTGCAATTGCTTACCCAGTTCATGTGGGTGACAATCATGCCATTCATGCGGATGCCCTTACTATGGCCTTTGCAACCCTTGGTTTGATTCAACTATTCCATGCCTACAATGTCAAGTCTGTTTACCAATCCATCTTGACAGTTGGCCCATTCAAGTCTAAGACCTTTAACTGGTCCATCTTGGTATCCTTCATCCTTCTGATGGCGACCATCGTTGTAGAACCGCTTGAAGGTATCTTCCACGTAACCAAACTAGACTTATCGCAATGGGGTATTGTTCTAGCTGGAAGCTTCTCAATGATACTTATCGTCGAAATCGTCAAGTTTGTTCAACGTAAACTTGGTCTTGATAAGAATGCGATTTAAAAAGAAAGTCATCTTCGGATGGCTTTTTTTGCATTTGAGGGAAAGGACTAGAAGTCGCTCCCTTTTGTGCTATAATAAAGTAAAGTAGCAAGGAGTGAAAGAGAATGGAAAAGAAAATTGTCCGAGATGTCTTATTCTTGTCGCAGGTCTCGAAACCTGCAAGTCAGGAAGACCTTTATCTGGCTAAGGATTTGCAGGATACCCTGCTGGCTAATCGCGAGACCTGTGTCGGTCTGGCGGCTAATATGATTGGGGTGCAGAAGCGTGTCATTATCTTTAATCTTGGCTTAGTTCCTATGGTCATGTTTAACCCCATTCTCCTTTCCTACAAAGGACCTTACGAGACAGAGGAAGGTTGTTTGTCCTTGACTGGGGTGCGACCAACAACTCGTTATGAAACGATTACGGTTTCCTATCGTGATAGCAAGTGGCAGGAGCAGACTATTACGTTAACAGGTTTTCCAGCTCAGATCTGCCAGCATGAACTGGATCATTTGGAAGGACGGATTATTTAGGAGGAACTCAGATGAAACGAATACTATTTGAACTTGTTTTTATCGCAACGACCTGGTATATCTTTTTGCCACCCTTCAATTTAACTAGCTGGGAATTCATCTTCTTTCTCTGTGGGCATTTGGTGGTGATGGGGATTTTGTTTAGTTTCCGCAAGGATACCAATCTCCTTAAAACTGTTCATGTACGTCATGGCAAGGCTGCCAAAGATCTCAATCTAGAAGGATTCCTTTTTACCAAACTTAGTAGAGGATTGTTGCTGGCTGCAGGTATCATCTTTGCCCTTGCTGGTTTGGTAAGCCTAGTGACCTCTAGCTTTTTCCAAGCAAAAAATTATGCTAATGTGGTGTCTATCACAGAAAAAGATTTTAAAGATTTTCCTAAGAGTGATACCAGTAAGGTTCCAATCCTAGATCGGAGCACTGCTGAAAAGATCGGTGACCGTTATCTAGGCTCTCTGACGGATAAGGTCTCCCAGTATGTAGCAGCAGATACTTATACCCAGCTGACGGTTGATGGCAAGCCCTATCGGGTGACACCTTTGGAGTATGCCGACCCGATTAAATGGTTTAATAATCAGTCCAAGGGAATTGGCGAGTATATCAAGGTTGATATGGTGACAGGAAATGCGGAATTGGTAGATTTAAAAACGCCAATGAAGTATTCAGACTCTGAGTATTTTAATCGCGATGTCAAACGTCATCTTCGGATTAAGTACCCAACTAAGATTTTTAAAACGCCATCCTTTGAGGTGGATGATGAAGGCAATCCCTTCTATGTAGCAACCGTTTATCAAAAGCAGTTTGGTCTAGGAGTCCCTCGTCCTTCATCTGTTATTATCTTAGATGCTACCAATGGAGAAACCAAGGAATACAGCTTGGATGAAGTCCCAGAATGGGTGGATCGTGTCTATCCAGCAGAAGAAACCATCGAGCAAATCAACTACAACGGCAAGTATAAAGACGGCTTCTGGAATGCTTTGATTTCTAAGAAAAATGTTACCCAAACGACTGAAGGTTATAACTATCTTTCTATCGGAAATGACATTTATCTCTACACAGGTGTGACTTCAGCAAATGCTGACGAAAGTAATCTAGGATTTATCCTTGAAAATATGCGTACTGGTGAAATCACCAAGTACAATCTGGCTTCAGCAACCGAAGAATCTGCACGTGCTTCTGCAGAGGGAGCAGTGCAAGAGAAGGCCTACAAGGCTACCTTCCCTATTCTTGTCAATCTCAATGACAAACCGCTCTATATCATGGGCTTGAAGGACAATGCAGGCTTGGTCAAGGAGTATGCATTGGTCGATGCAGTGGAGTACCAAAACGTTATCGTAGCAACTACGGTAGATGAACTCCTCAGCAAGTATGCCAATAAAAACGACCTCGAGCTGGATAATGAAACGGTAGAAAATATCAAGGGAGTGGTTTCAGATCTTAAATCAGCTGTCATCAAGGGGGATACCGTCTATTTCTTTAAAGTTGATGGCAAGATTTATAAGGTCAAGGCTTCCGTATCAGACGACCTTCCTTACCTCGAAAATGGCCAAACCTTCGAAGGTCAAGTTGGAAAAGATAATTATCTCAAGACCTTTAAAGTACAATAATACTCTTCGAAAATCTCTTCAAACTACGTCAGCGTCGCCTTGCCGTACTCAAGTACAGCCTGCGGCTAGCTTCCTAGTTTGCTCTTTGATTTTCATTGAGTATAAAAATAGGTTTTCTCAGTTCAAGGAGAAAAAAGATAAATTCTTATCTATCTTGACAAGCTTAGCTGGCACAGCCCTTGTTATCGTGACTATCTGGTTAGGATAGCCAAAATAAACAAAGAAACCTCGGTATGAACCGAGGTTTTTAAGATGAAATTCTTGGTCGTGATTGAAAAATATGCTACACTAACAATATGAAAATTTTAATCCCAACAGCAAAAGAAATGAACACAAACCATCCTTGTATCGAAGCGCTCCCTTTGAGGGAAGAAAGTCAGGCAGTCCTTGACTCACTGGCGCACTACTCAGCTAGTGAATTAGAAAGTTTTTATAAGGTATCTGCCGAGAAAGCAGAAGAAGAGTATGCTCATATTCAAGCTCTAAAAGATCAGAGCGCTAAGAATTATCCAGCCTTGAAACTCTTTGATGGTCTCATGTATCGCCACATCAAACGAGATGGTTTAACCGAGGCTGAACAAACCTATCTTGAAAATCATGTCCTGATTACCTCGGCTTTATACGGTGTTGTCCCAGCCTTGTCGCCTATGGCTCCACACCGTTTGGACTTTTTGATGAAATTAAAAGTAGCTGGTAAAACCCTAAAGACTCATTGGAAGTCAGCCTACGATGAGGCCCTACAAGATGAGAACTTGATATTCTCACTCCTATCATCAGAGTTTGAAACCGTATTTTCGAAGGAAATCAGAGAAAAGATGGTGACCTTCAAATTTATGGAGGACAAGGCAGGTCAGCTGAAGATCCACTCAACTATTTCAAAAAAAGCCCGTGGAGCCTTTTTGACCGCCTTGATAGAGGGGCAAATCCATACAGTCGAACAAGCTCGCCAGCTCAGTTTTGCAGGTTTTGACTACCGACCTGATTTATCAAGTGATTTAGAACTCGTCTTTGTGAAACAAGCATAAAACCAGCTCATTCGAGCTGGTTTTTGCTAGATTAGTTGATGGCTGCAAGAAGGTCGTCAGCTTGTTTTGCAAGTGATGAAGAAGTTGCTTCTTCTAACACCAATTTTCCATCTGCCCAAGCAGAGTCATTGACGCGAGCAGCTGTAAACTCACCAACGACTTGTGTACGGATAAATGGCAAGAGGTCTTTATAAATAGCAAAGAGTTGATCGTGACCGGCATTGGCTACAGATGAGACAGTGACAAACTTGTCTTGGAGGGCAGAAGCACCACGTGTATCAGACAAGTCAAGGGCACGAGAGAGCCAGTCAAGCAAGTTTTTCACTGTTCCAGGGATAGAGAAGTTGTAGACTGGAGAGAAGATCCAGATAGCATCCGCAGCAAGGACTGCTTCACGAGCAGCAGCTACAGCTGGATGAGTTGGAACTTCCAAATCTTGGCTGAAGAGAGGAACAGCTGAGTAATCAAGATAGCTAACTTCTGCTTTTCCAGCAAGTGCTTTTTCAGCTTCGAGGGCCATTTGGTGGTTGAAAGAACCTTGGCGTAGTGAACCGACGATAAATAATACTTTTTTAGACATGACGTGTCTCCTTTAGTTTAAAATTCAAAGAGCGAACTCTTTTGTCACCATCTATGTTACAACAAATGATACTAATTAGCAATAATTTTGCTCACAAATTTTTAAATTTTTTTAAAATGCGGATTAAGTCTTCCTTTTCGCCATCTTCCAAGATGCTGAGTGCTTCTACGATAGAATCGATATGGTCAGGAAGAACCACTTCGATTTTTTTGCGTCCTGCAGGTGTTAATTTCAGGAAAAAGGAGCGACGATCCTTGGGGTCGCAAGTTCTAGAAATCCATCCATCTCGAACCATATTTCGAATGACAACAGTCATGTTTCCAGAAGTGGCTAGCATTTTTTCGATCAAATCCTGAATGCGTAGTTCCCCCTTGCTATAGAGGGTTTCCAAAACTGAAAATTGGGTGGGTGTTAGCCCCTGTTCTTTAGCAGCCTTGGCTTCATATGGTTTAAAAGTTCGTATGGCTTTATTGAGGACGATAGCCGTTTTTAAGTCTAGTTGATTATCGGAAATTTTCTCTTTCAAATATTGTTTCATAAGGTTATTTTATCAATAATGAGAGAGAAAAACAAGAACTTCTATTTTATAGGAAAAGAATCTTAGAATGTTCCTGTCTTCACTTGTAATAAAAGAGGAGAGATGGTAAAATAGACGAGTGAAACTAAGACAGAAAAAAGCAAAAAACAAGCTACTTATACAATACGAAATCGGCATTTCTCTGGTGCTACTAGTGCTGACTGGATCCTTTCTTTACCTGATTTCGCTTAGCATGAAACCCTATCAAGATGCTAGGGTTGAAGGAGAAAAACTGGCCAAGCAGTATGCAGAATTGGAAAAGGCAGATCAGGTTGATTTTTTTAATGGTTCGGAAGCTTATTACAGCCTTCTGGGACATAATAAAAAGCAAGAGGCCATTGCCGTACTGATTGAAAAGAATGACCACAAGATTTATGTTTATCAGCTAGATAAGGGGATTTCTCAAGACAAGGCAGCGACGATTTCGAGGGAAAAAGGAGCTAGCGACATTGATAAGATCACCTTTGGTCGTTATCAGGACAAGCCGATTTGGGAAGTTAAGTCAGGAAACCAGTACTATCTGGTCGACTTTGAAACAGGAGCAGTGATCCAATAAGGAGGGCATATGAAACTATCCAAACGTGTACTAGAGATGGAAGAAAGCGTCACTCTAGCCAGTGATGCAAGAGCCAAAGCATTAAAAGCTCAGGGAAAAGATGTTCTTTTCTTAACCTTGGGACAGCCTGATTTTCATACTCCTGAAAACATTCAGGATGCAGCGATAGAAGCGATTCGTGATGGACGAGCTTCCTTTTATACAGTTGCTTCAGGTCTGCCAGACTTAAAAGCTGCGGTTAATACCTATTTTGAACGCTATTATGGGTATTCTGTTGCAGCCAACGAGGTTACCTTTGCCACTGGTGCTAAGTTCTCTCTCTACACCTTCTTTATGGCTGTGGTCAATCCAGGTGATGAGGTCATCATCCCTACACCATACTGGGTCAGTTATGGAGACCAAGTCAAGATGGCAGAAGGTGTTCCAGTCTTTGTCCAAGCCAAGGAAGACAATCACTTTAAAGTAACAGTAGAGCAGCTAGAAGCGGCCCGAACAGATAAGACCAAGGTCTTGGTTCTCAATTCACCATCGAATCCGACCGGTATGATTTACACTCGTGAGGAATTGATGGCTATCGGAAATTGGGCTGTTGAACATGATGTCCTCATCCTAGCAGATGATATCTACGGACGTCTGGTCTATAACGGAAATGAATTTGTTCCAATCTCTAGTCTGTCAGAAGCCATTCGCAAGCAAACCATCGTGATTAACGGTGTATCTAAGGCCTATGCCATGACTGGTTGGCGGGTAGGTTATGCTGTGGGAAATCCTGAGATTATTGCTGCCATGAGCAAGCTAACAGGACAAACAACCTCTAACTTGACTGCCGTATCGCAATATGCTACCATTGAAGCCCTAACTGGACCGCAAGACTCTGTTGAAACCATGCGCCAAGCCTTTGAAGAGCGCTTGAATACCATTTATCCTCTCTTGTGCCAAGTCCCAGGTTTTGAAGTTGTCAAGCCCCAAGGAGCCTTCTATCTCTTCCCAAATGTTAAAAAAGCGATGGAGATGAAGGGTTATACCGATGTGACAGAGTTTACAACGGCTATTCTCGAAGAAGTCGGACTTGCCTTGATTACAGGAGCCGGATTTGGAGCACCAGAAAATGTTCGTCTCAGCTATGCCACAGACTTGGATACTTTGAAAGAAGCTATTCGTCGTTTGCATCAATTTATGGAAAAATAAAACTTAGAATCTTCGCCTTTTTAGCGAAGATTTTTTGTAACGAAAATCTCGCGATTTTTCTCTAGTAGAACCTAGCTATCACAGTCTATTTATGGTAAAATAGTGGGTAATGATGTCTTCGGACAAGTTAAACGAAAAAAGGAAGATAGATTATGACAAAACGTGTAACAATTATCGATGTAAAAGACTACGTTGGTCAAGAAGTGACCATCGGAGCCTGGGTTGCCAACAAATCTGGAAAAGGGAAAATTGCCTTCTTGCAATTGCGTGATGGGACAGCCTTCTTCCAAGGAGTTGCCTTTAAACCAAACTTTATTGAAAAGTTCGGTGAGGAAGTGGGACTTGAGAAGTTTGATGTCATCAAACGATTGAGCCAAGAAACTTCTGTTTATGTGACAGGAATTGTCAAAGAAGACGAACGTTCTAAGTTTGGCTATGAGTTGGATATTACAGACATCGAAGTGATCGGTGAATCTCAAGATTACCCAATCACACCAAAAGAACACGGAACAGACTTCTTGATGGACAACCGTCACTTGTGGCTCCGCTCTCGCAAGCAAGTAGCGGTGATGCAAATCCGTAACGCTATCATCTATGCAACTTATGAGTTTTTCGACAAGAACGGCTTCATGAAATTTGATAGCCCAATTCTTTCAGGAAACGCGGCTGAAGATTCAACAGAACTCTTTGAAACAGACTACTTCGGAACGCCAGCCTACTTGAGTCAATCTGGTCAGCTTTACCTAGAAGCAGGGGCTATGGCTCTTGGTCGTGTATTTGACTTTGGTCCAGTATTCCGTGCTGAAAAATCAAAAACGCGCCGTCACTTGACTGAGTTCTGGATGATGGACGCAGAGTACTCTTACTTGACACACGATGAGTCACTTGACTTGCAAGAAGCTTATGTGAAAGCTCTTCTTCAAGGCGTTTTGGATCGTGCGCCTCAAGCCTTGGAAACCTTGGAACGTGATACAGAGCTTTTGAAACGCTACATTGCAGAGCCATTCAAACGCATTACTTACGATCAAGCCATTGACCTCTTGCAAGAGCATGAAAACGATGAAGATGCTGACTACGAGCATTTGGAACATGGCGATGACTTTGGTTCACCACACGAAACGTGGATCTCAAACCACTTTGGTGTGCCAACATTTGTCATGAACTACCCAGCAGCTATCAAGGCCTTCTACATGAAACCAGTTCCTGGAAATCCAGAGCGCGTGCTTTGTGCAGACTTGCTTGCACCAGAAGGTTACGGAGAAATCATCGGTGGTTCTATGCGTGAGGAAGACTACGATGCTCTTGTGGCTAAGATGGAAGAACTGGGCATGGATCGTACAGAATATGAATTCTACCTTGACCTTCGTAAATACGGCACAGTACCACATGGTGGATTTGGTATCGGTATCGAGCGTATGGTCACTTTCGCAGCTGGAACCAAACACATCCGTGAAGCTATTCCATTCCCACGTATGTTGCACCGTATCAAACCGTAAAATAAATCAAAACGCCCTAGGGGCGTTTTTTCAAAGTAGAAGAAAGAAGAGGTGAGGGACATGTAAAGCACAGATTAACAAGTGACAGACACAAAGATATATACACTTGTTAAAGGAGAAATGATGTTTAAACCAAATTATCGGAAGAATATCGGTCTCATGGCTGGGGTAGAATTTTTTGCCTTTTTGGGCATTACTAGCTTTTGGATTCTATTTCTCAGTCAAAACGGGATGTCGCTTTGGCAGATTGGCTTATTGGAAAGTATTTTTCATGCCACCAGTGCCATTTGTGAAATTCCCTCTGGAATGTTAGCTGACCGCTATTCATATAAAACCAATCTTTATCTCAGTCGGATTGCTGGGATTGCGTCGTCTATTCTCATGTTACTAGGGCAAGGTAATTTTTGGATTTATGCACTCGCTATGGTGGTGAGTGCCTTGTCTTATAATTTTGATTCGGGGACGAGTGCAGCTATGGTTTATGATTCGGCCGTGGAGGCTGGATTAAAAGAGCGCTACTTGTCTATCTCAAGTTTTATGTCAGGAGTAGCAGAAGGAACTCGGTCTTTGGGGACCGTTTTAGCGGGATTTTTTGTCCATGGTCAATTGCACTTGACCTACTATATCATGATTGCCACTTCTATAATCGTCCTATTCTTAACTTGGATGCTAAAAGAGCCTAGTGTTAAAGCGCAAAAATCTGAGCGTCTGACCATGAAAAAGATTATGTTGACTGTTAAAGAGGAGCTGCAGAGAAATCCCAGTCTTTTTGGTTGGATGATTCTGTCCCAAATCATCGGGACACTGATGTGCATGTTTTATTTTTACTATCAAAATCAACTGCCGGACTTAGAAGGATGGCAGATTTCGATGGTTATGCTGATGGGCAGTGCTTTGAATATCTGGGCAGTTTATCTAGGAAGTAAGATTGGAAAGAAGTATTCCGCCTTAAAGCTCTTTCCAATTCTTGTACTCTTGACGGGAGTGACCTACTTACTTTCCTACTTTGGTACGCCACTGATTTATATTTTGATTTATTTGATTAGTAACGCCTTATATGCTCTCTTTCAACCGATTTTTGACAACGATTTACAAAATCGACTCCCAAGTGAGGTACGTGCAACCATGCTAAGTGTCTACTCCATGATGTTCAGCCTGAGTATGATTGTTATTTTTCCTCTGACGGGGTGGCTGATTGATGCTCTAGGTTTTGTAGAAGCCTTTATTTACTTAGGATTCTTTTTAGTAATAGTCGGCTTTTCACTATTCTTCATTTTGAAAGAGATGGCCAGAGCTTTAGAACTGAAAGAGAATATTATTTCTAATCAATAGAGTTATTTTTCATTTTTATCTTTTTTATCTTTTTTCTCTTGCTATCTACTAGTATTTCTAGTATAATAGTTAATTGTGAGCAAACCTCACTTACCCCTTGCAAAGACTAGGGGTCATTAGACCAAAAGGAGGAACATATCAATGGCTAAATACGAAATTCTTTATATCATTCGTCCAAACATTGAAGAAGAAGCGAAAAACGCTTTGGTAGCACGTTTTGACTCTATCTTGACTGACAACGGTGCAACTGTTGTTGAATCAAAATCATGGGAAAAACGTCGTCTTGCATACGAAATCCAAGATTTCCGTGAAGGACTTTACCACATCGTTAACGTTGAAGCAAACGACGACTTAGCTCTTAAAGAGTTTGACCGTCTTTCAAAAATCAACGCTGACATTCTTCGTCACATGATCGTCAAACTTGACGCGTAAGAAGGTAAATTATGATTAACAATGTTGTACTTGTAGGGCGTATGACACGTGACGCTGAGTTGCGTTATACCCCATCAAATGTAGCAGTTGCGACTTTTACTCTTGCAGTAAACCGTACATTTAAGAGTCAAAATGGCGAACGTGAGGCTGATTTCATCAATGTCGTTATGTGGCGCCAACAGGCTGAAAATCTTGCTAACTGGGCTAAAAAAGGCTCTCTTATCGGGATCACAGGCCGTATCCAGACTCGTAGTTACGATAACCAGCAAGGACAACGTGTCTACGTAACAGAAGTCGTGGCTGAGAATTTCCAAATGTTGGAAAGCCGCGGAGTGCGTGAAGGACATTCAGGTGGAGCTTATTCTGCACCAACTGCTGGTCAATCAGCACCTGCAAACCCAGTACCAGACTTTTCACGTTCTGAAAATCCATTTGGAGCAACCAATCCATTGGACATTTCAGATGATGATTTACCATTCTAATGGACAATTAATACTATAAAGGAGAAAAAACATGGCTCAACAACGTCGTGGCGGATTCAAACGCCGTAAAAAAGTTGATTACATCGCAGCAAACAAAATTGAATATGTTGATTACAAAGATACTGAGCTTCTTAGCCGTTTCGTTTCAGAACGTGGGAAAATCCTTCCTCGTCGTGTAACAGGAACTTCAGCTAAAAACCAACGTAAAGTAACAACAGCTATCAAACGCGCTCGCGTAATGGCTTTGATGCCTTTCGTAAACGAAGATTAAAAAAGAGGTCCGGGGGACCTCTTTTTCATAAGCTCGGAAATAAGAAAGCGAATTAAGACCCTTACGGGTCTTTTTTCACGAGCATGGAAATGAGAAGGCGAGTTCGGTCTGGGTGGACCTCTTTTTCAGATTTTTATGGGACTTTGTTAGAAAGGATTCCCTGTTGACCTAGTAAGATTCTTTTATCTTACTAGGTTTTTCTTTTAATCTTTATTATCGTGCTATAATGGTAGGAGAAAGCTATAAAGGAGCAACTTATGAAGACGACATGTTCAATTAGAAAAATGCAAGAATCTGACATAAAAGATCTATCTCGAGGATTTATCAGCCAAGGTTGGCCAAGTAGAGAGGAGATTTTAACTCGATACTTTAAGGAGCAAGAAAGTGGGGAGAGAGAAGTCTTAGTTGCAGAGGTTGAGGGTGCTGTAGCGGGTTATATCACAATTTTGCCCTGCGCTAAGCAGGGGCCTTTTGCTGGAATGGCTCCAGAACTTTCAGATTTCAATGTCTTTGAACCCTTTCAAAATCAAGGTATTGGAAATCTCTTGCTGGAAGAAGCAGAAAAACGAGTTAGGCTCATATCGGATAAGGTGACTCTTGGTGTTGGGCTCCATTCAGGGTATGGACCTGCCCAGAGATTGTACATCAAACGAGGCTATATTCCAGATGGGACGGGTGTTTGGTATCAGAACCATCAACCGGCCATGAATGCGGTTTGTGAAGATATAGGAGAATTGGTCTTGTATCTGTCGAAAAATTTGTTTTAAGACAGATTTTATAAGATTTAAATTTTAAATATAGTAAACAATCACAGTCCCTTTTTCATTCGAAAAAGGGATTTTTTTGTTTGAAATTGTTTGATTTATTCCTCAAAGTGGTAAAATATAATTGTTTGAAATATCAAGATAAAAATAAATATCGAAAAAAACATATAAGGTTTAGTTTTTTAAAATACGGATTCTTTTGAAAAGTCTTAAAATTTCCTAAAATAAGGCTTTTTAAAGGTTGTAAATAAAATTGTTACAAAAAGGTTACAAATTGTTAAAATTAAATTAAATGCAATAATATAATTTGGAAAAAATTTGACATATAAATTAATTGACGGTAAAATAATTAAGATAATCAAATTAATTGATTTGCGCAATAATTCGATATAAAGATTAATCTGATGTGTCAAATTTTATTATAGTAGAAGGATAGCGTAATGAAGAAACTGAAAGTGATGGTTGTTTTTGGAACACGACCAGAAGCTATTAAAATGGCCCCTTTAGTGTTAGAATTGCAAAAACATAGTGACAGCATTGAGACGATTACAGTTGTGACAGCTCAGCACCGTCAAATGCTTGATCAAGTTCTTGAAACTTTTAGCATCGAGCCACATTATGACCTGGATATTATGGGGAAAAATCAATCCCTCTTAGATATTACTGGAAAAATTTTAGAAAAGTTTGATCCAGTTGTTAAGCAAGAACTTCCAGATATAATTCTTGTTCATGGAGATACAACAACAACTTTTGCAGCAAGTTTAGTTGCTTTCTATAATCAGGTACGTATCGGCCACGTTGAAGCCGGGCTAAGGACCTTTGATAAGTATTCTCCTTTCCCAGAAGAAATGAACCGTCAGATGACAGATAATCTTGCGGATCTCTATTTTGCTCCAACTAGTGAGAGTAAAGAAAATCTCCTCAAGGAAAATCACCCTGAGTCTGCTATTGTCATTACGGGAAATACAGCCATTGATGCCTTGAAACTAACCGTTCAATCGGATTACTATCATGAAGTTTTAGATCAATTGGATCCAGATAAGAAACTTGTATTGGTAACCATGCACCGTCGTGAGAATCAAGGTCAACCAATGAGAAATGTCTTTGCAGCTTTACGTGAGATGGTCGATCTTCATCAGGAAATTGAGGTTGTTTATCCTGTTCACCTTAGCCCTGCTGTGCAAGAAGCAGCAAACGATATCTTAGCTGGTCACGATCGTATTCACTTGATTGAGCCTTTAGATGTACTTGATTTTCATAATTTGGCTTCAAGAAGCTATTTTATCATGACTGACTCTGGAGGTGTTCAGGAAGAGGCGCCTTCTCTCGGCAAACCTGTCCTTGTCCTTCGTGACACGACGGAACGTCCAGAAGGAGTAAGAGCAGGTACGTTGAAGCTAGTTGGTACGGATCCAGTATGTGTGAAAGAAGCGATGGCAGCACTCTTAACAGATGAAACTCTTTATAGACAAATGTCTCAGGCACCAAATCCTTATGGAGATGGAAGAGCCTCTGAACGAATCGTACAATCCATTCAACAGTACTTTGGGGCAGCGACTTCGGTATCTGAATTCAAGGGGGGGAAATAAGATAAAATGAAAAATTGGAGTCAATTTAAAAACTGGCTTATGGCTTTGCTTGCCTGTGAGGTCATTCTTTTGGTACTTTGTTTTTTGTATGCTCGAGCAATCATTTTAGAACAAATCTTGTTTTTAGCTTTAGCCTTGTTTGCAGTGTTGGTATTATCTGACCTTTTGCTTACTTGGACCCTTATCTTAGCATTTGGCTTTGGACTTATCGTTTTGGTTGCGGGTGTGGTTTATATCCCAATCATTCAACTGATCTTCTTATTGATCAGTTTTCCACTTTTGATTGGGATTCTACTTAAGGTTCGTTATTATTTCTTCAAGGTGGCCTCAAAGGTCCAAGAACAGGAAGACGAAGCTCGAGCAGATTACCAAGCTATGGTCACTGAACAAAGTGATGTTACGGTTCAATCTCTATTGATTCATTGGGCACATGAAGATTTGTTCTTCCAGATTAAACCAAAAGAACATAACCAGATGCTCAGTCGTATTCAAGAGGAAATTGCTCAGGAATTGAGTTACAATGATAAGCTCTATTACGTTTCGGATGGTAATTTTCTCGTTCTATCGAGTACTAACCAACATTCTTTGAAGGAACTTTACTTTAGTGGTTTGCAGGAGAAACTGAGCAGTTTAGTTTTTCATGGAGAAGACGGCAATCAAGGAATTCAGTTCCAAACAGGCTATTTGGTGATTAACTCTGATAATAAAGATAAATACCAAGACTACGCAGATGTTGCCAGTCATCTCAAACGTCAACTAGAGACAGATGTAATTGTAGAATATTAGGAGGAAAACATGACTTTGACCGAACTATTTTTTGGTATTGCTTTGGGACTCAGTCTCTTTTTTGGCATTTGTTTTATCATATTATTTATTGCATACAATATTCTTTACCATCGAGTGAACAAAAATTTTAAGGCGGTGAATCATGATTAGTCAAATGTTAATGATTTTTACCTTGCTTACAATTTGGATTTCTCTAGCTTGGGGCTTGGTAATTCTCTTTTCGGCAGTACACTTTTGGTTTAAACACAGTGATTTTCGTGTGGATACTTCGCCGCTACCTTATTATCCTAAGGTTACCATTGTTGTTCCTGCTCATAATGAGGATGTGGTTATTGCCCAAACGGCAAAAGCTATCTTGGACATGAATTATCCTCACGACCGTGTGGAATTGCTCTTATTTGCGGATAACTGTTCGGATAACACCTATGCAGAATGTTTGTCTGTACAAGCCATGCCTGAATATGCAGGAAGAAATCTGACTATTATTGATCGTACTGGTACGGGAGGAAAAGCGGGCGTTTTAAACGATGCTTTGGAGATGGCAACAGGCGAATACATCTGTGTCTATGATGCAGATGCCATGCCTGAAAAAAATGCTCTTTATTTCCTTGTGAAAGAAGTGATGAAGGATCCAGAACGTCATGTGGCATCTTTCGGCCGCAACAAGACTCGAAATGCCAATCAAAATTTCTTGACTCGTTGTATCAACCAGGAAATCGTTGTTACTCAGCGCGTGCACCACGTTGGGATGTGGCATCTCTTTAAAATTGGGCGTATCCCAGGAACCAACTTTATCATTCAAACCGACTTTGTAAAGAGTATCGGTGGTTGGAAAAATGGTGCCTTAACCGAGGATACAGATATTTCCTTCAAAATCATGCAGAGTGGTAAATTGATTGCCCTTGCCTATAATTCAGAGGCTTTCCAACAAGAACCTGAAACCTTAAAGAGTTACTATATGCAACGGAAACGTTGGGCGAAAGGAAATTATGAAGTTGTTCTTTCAAACTTTAAGCATTTATTTGGCAGAGCAAACTGGCGTGTTAAATTAGAAGTTTTTAACTATTCGTGTGTTTTCTTTTGGTTTAACTTTGCCATTGTTCTATCGGATTTGATTTTCCTAGCGAATGTGCTAGCAATCTGCCTTAATCTTTTCTTCCCAGATATCAGGGTTCCGTTCGCTTTTGATGCGGACAATATCTATATCGCCCAGCTCATGCTCTTTAACTGGATTCTCATGATTGGTCTCTATTTGATGCAAATTATGACAGCATTGGCAAGTCAATTTGGACAAGCGACGACAAAGCAAATCTGGTTGGCTTTGGCTGCCTATTTCACTTATGCACAGATGTTTATCGTTGTTTCTGTTGATTCCATTTCTTCAATCGTTCTGGACAAGGTACTCCGAAGAAAAGAAACCAAGTGGGTTAAAACCAAACGGTTTGCAGGATAGGAGGTTCTATGAAAACGAATAAATTAAAATATGTCTGGTTTGTACTCATCCTTTCTATCTTTTGTTTAGCCTTGTTTTTAGCAAGAGGAAGGACTAAAATTGAGATGCGGAATCGAATTTACAGCCAATGGAGTCAACAGTTCCTTGTTACAAAAGGCGATCAGTCTTATGTTCGTACGACGAATGATTCTGAGGAAACGACGGTTCTATCAGAAGCCCAAAGTTACGGCATGCTCATAACGGTTTTAGCAGCCCAAAAAGGGCAAGCAACACAAGCAGATTATGAAAGCCTTTATCGCTATTACCAAAATCATCGTATCGAGGGAACGCAGTTGATGTCTTGGAAGCAAGTGATCACAAATGGTAGTGAAACGGTCGAGAAACAAAATGCAACTGATGGAGATCTCTATATCGCTTATTCTTTGATTGAAGCTGACAAGCAGTGGCCAGATAAAGCACAGGAATACCAAGCGCAAGCTAAAAAAATCTTGGATGATATCCTTAAATACAATTATAATGAAGAGACAGGTGTCCTAACAGTAGGGAACTGGGCAAACAAGGATTCCGATTATTATTACTTGATGCGGACGTCTGATACTCTTCCTCACTATTTCCAATCTTTCTATGACCTGACTGGAAATAAACAGTGGTTAGATGTTAAGGATAAGATGCTTGGCCAACTAGAGCAAATCAGTTCTCATTCTGATACGGGTCTCTTGCCAGACTTTATCTGGGCTGAGAAGTCTGGGGCACGTCTTGTTGATGCCAATACTATCGAATCTCAATACGATGGGGCGTACTCTTATAACGCTTGCCGTTTGCCTTATCACTTGTCACAGAGTCAGGATGAAAGAAGCCAAAAACTCGTTCAAAAGATGATGGATTTCTTTATGAAAGAGCAACGCATTTATGCTGGTTATGACTTGAACGGAACGGCCCTCAATCAATACCAGGCAGGTAGTTTCTTGGCACCGATTACCTATGCGTCTGATAAGGGAGAAGGTTATCTGAAACTTCTTCAACAAAATAAATACATTTTCACACAAGATTTACCTTTGGACAACTACTATGATGCAACGATGATTACCATGATTGCTCTAGAGATGTTCTAGGATGAAAAGAGAGGGCTAGTTTTTCTGGCTCTCTTTTTGATAGGATTTTCATCTTTTTTCAAAAAAGGAATTTCATCAGCTTTATGGTATAATGGAAGGAGTGATAAAAAAGAGGTAGAGAGATGGATGCAAAATTAAAATACAAGGCAAAGAAGATTAAAATCGTCTTTTTTGATATTGATGATACCTTGCGTACGTCAAAGAAAGGTTTTATTCCAGCTACAATTCCCACTGTCTTTAAACAGTTACGTGAAAAAGGAATTTTAACAGGAATTGCCTCTGGGCGTGGTATTTTCGGTGTCGTTCCAGAGATTCGTGAGCTCAAGCCAGACTTTTTTGTAACTCTGAATGGGGCTTATATCGAAGATAAAAAAGGCCAGGTCATTTATCAGCATCAGATTGACAAGTCAGATGTTGAGGAGTACATTTCTTGGACAAAGCGAGAGGGAATTGAATATGGCTTGGTTGGTAGTCATGACGCCAAACTCTCTACGCGAACAGAACTGATCAGTGAGGCGATTGACCCGATTTATCCAAACTTGAATGTGGATCCTAACTTCCATGAAAAAGCGGACATTTACCAGATGTGGACCTTTGAGGAAAAAGGGGATGACTTGCGGTTACCAGATAGTCTCTCTGGTAAACTTCGCATGGTGCGTTGGCATGAACATTCATCTGATATCGTGCCGATTTCAGGATCCAAAGCAACTGGTGTAGCCAAGGTGGTGGAGCACTTAGGCTTGAAACCAGAGAATGTCATGGTCTTTGGGGATGGTCTCAATGACTTGGAACTCTTTGATTATGCTGGAATCAGTATTGCTATGGGTGTTTCCCATGAAAAAATCAAAGAAAAAGCAGATTATATTACAAAAACAGTAGAAGAAGATGGCATTTTTGATGCTTTAGAAGGATTTGGTATGGTAGAAAAAGAATTGCATTTCCCACAAGTAGAAATTGAAACAGTAGAAGGTCCTCTTGCGACCATTAAGACAAATCACGGAGACTTGCGTATCAAGCTTTTCCCTGAACAGGCTCCTAAAACAGTGGCTAACTTTGTTGCTCTGTCAAAAGATGGTTACTATGATGGTGTCATTTTCCACCGAATTATCAAGGACTTTATGATCCAAGGTGGAGACCCAACTGGTACTGGTATGGGGGGCGAGTCAATCTACGGTGACTTTTTTGCAGATGAATTTTCTGAAGAACTCTATAATATCCGTGGTGCCCTTTCTATGGCCAATGCGGGTCCAAATACCAATGGTAGCCAGTTCTTTATCGTGCAAAACCAACACTTGCCGTACTCTAAGAAAGAGATTGCGCGTGGTGGCTGGCCTGAACCAATCGCTGAGATCTATGCAGAACAAGGTGGAACTCCTCACCTTGACCGCCGCCATACTGTTTTCGGGCAGTTGGTAGATGCTGAATCATTTGCGATCTTGGATGCCATTGCAGCTGTTGAGACTGGTGCAATGGACAAACCAGTTGAAGATGTAGTAATTGAAACGATTGAAATTGAGGACTAGAATGAAAATTGGTGATAAGCTAACTGGGCGTATTACAGGAATTCAGCCCTATGGTGCCTTTGTTGAGTTAGAGACAGGGGTGACAGGGCTGATTCACATCTCGGAGATTCGGACGGGATTTATTGAAAATATCTATGACATTTTAAAAATTGGCGATGAAGTCCAAGTTCAGGTGGTGGATTTTGACGAATACACTGGGAAGGCTAGTCTTTCCATACGTACCTTGGAAGAGGAAAAGCATCAATTACCAAGACGGAGACGTTTTTCAAATGATCGGATCAAGCACGGTTTTGCGCCTCTTGCCCGAATGATGCCTGTTTGGACGCGCGAGGCATTAGAGCATTTAAAGAAGAAGCCATAAATACGATTATCTAAATCATTTGTAATATTAACATCATTTGTTATAATAAAAGTATGAAAGAAGAACAATTATTAAAACCAGGAGAGCGAATCAATCAGCTCTTTTCGACAGATATCAAGATCATCCAAAATAGAGAGGTGTTTAGCTATTCGGTGGATAGTGTTCTCTTGTCACGCTTTCCACGCTTTCCTAAAAATGGCTTAATTGTGGACTTTTGTGCTGGCAATGGTGCAGTAGGACTTTTTGCAAGTAGTCGTACCAAGGCAAAAATTCTCTCTGTAGAAATTCAGGAGCGTTTGGCGGATATGGCTGAGCGTTCGGTTCAGTTGAATGGCTTGGAAGAGCAGATGCAGGTCATCTGTGATGATTTGAAAAATATGCCAGCCCACATTCAGGGAAGTAAGGTGGATATGATTTTATGCAATCCTCCTTATTTTAAGGTGGATCCGCATTCTAATCTCAACGAGAGTGAACACTACCTTCTGGCCAGACACGAAATTACAACTAACTTAGAAGAAATCTGTCGAAGTGCTCAGAGTATTCTCAAGTCTAATGGCCGTTTGGCTATGGTCCATCGTCCTGATCGGCTCTTGGATATCCTAGATATGCTCAAACGCCACAATTTGGCACCCAAGCGCTTGCAATTTGTCTATCCGAAACGTGAGAAGGAGGCCAATATGCTCTTAATCGAAGCTATCAAGGATGGATCGACCAGTGGCTTTAAGGTCTTGCCACCACTCATCGTTCACAATGATAATGGTTCCTACACACCAGAAATTCAAGAGATTTACTATGGATCATAAGGCCTATATGTATGTGGTAGAGTGTCGTGATGGTTCTTACTATACAGGCTATACAACGGATGTGAAGAGACGTCTTGCCGTTCATAATAGTGGTAAGGGAGCCAAGTATACCCGAGCTCGCTTGCCAGTCAAACTCATCTATGTAGAGGGTTTTGCCAGTAAGGAAGAAGCCATGTCTGCAGAGGCTCTTCTCAAACGCAAGAAACGTCCACAGAAAGAACGATTTTTATCCGAAAATCAAGAGAAAAATCTAGTCAACCATATTGATATCTAACGAGGAGTCTTTTGGCTCCTCTTACTTTTGTCAAAAGAGGAAAAAAGTGCTAAAATAAGATGAATAAATTTAAAGAGGTATTATCATGTCTAAGATTCTAGTATTTGGTCACCAAAATCCAGACTCAGATGCCATCGGGTCATCTGTAGCCTTTGCTTATCTTGCAAAAGAGGCTTATGGATTGGACACAGAAGCAGTAGCACTTGGAACTCCTAATGAAGAAACAGCCTTCGTTTTGAACTATTTTGGTGTAGAAGCACCACGCGTCATCACATCTGCTAAAGCAGAAGGTGCAGAGCAAGTTATCTTGACTGACCACAATGAATTCCAACAGTCAGTGTCAGATATCGCTGAAGTAGAAGTTTACGGAGTAGTGGATCACCACCGTGTGGCTAACTTTGAAACTGCAAGCCCACTTTACATGCGCTTGGAACCAGTTGGATCAGCGTCTTCTATTGTTTACCGCATGTTCAAAGAACATGGTGTAGCAGTTCCTAAAGAAATCGCAGGTTTGATGCTTTCAGGTTTGATTTCAGATACCCTTCTTTTGAAATCACCAACAACTCACCCATCTGATAAAGTGATTGCGCCTGAATTGGCTGACTTGGCTGGTGTCAACTTGGAAGAGTACGGTCTTGCTATGCTGAAGGCTGGTACGAACTTGGCAAGCAAATCTGCTGAAGAATTGATCGACATCGATGCTAAGACCTTTGAACTCAACGGAAATAAGGTTCGTGTTGCCCAAGTGAATACAGTTGATATTGCTGAAGTCTTGGAACGCCAAGCAGAAATTGAAGCTGCAATGCAAGCGGCTAATGCAGCAAACGGCTACTCTGACTTTGTTTTGATGATTACAGATATCGTCAACTCAAACTCTGAAATTCTGGCTCTTGGATCAAACATGGACAAGGTCGAAGCAGCTTTCAATTTCAAACTTGAAAACAACCACGCTTTCCTTCCAGGTGCTGTTTCACGTAAGAAACAAGTGGTGCCTCAGTTGACTGAAAGCTTTAATGGGTAATTCTTAATGAATATTTGGAACTGTTAATTTGACTATTTATAGAAGGTGATAGCATGATGCGATTGATTGAAGGACTGCGCTTTTTGGTTGAGGTGGTGGCAATCCTTGGTCTTTTCTCCGTATCTGTGATACAAATTTCTTGGCTGGAAAAATTCCTATTTTTTCTTCTAGCAGTTCTATTAATCTTATTTTGGGCGCGATACATGGCACCAAAATCTCCATATGCTTTTAAAAAATGGCATCGCCTCGTTGCTGAGACATCGATTTTTATTTTGGTTAGTGGTAGTTTTTGGTATTTGTATGGATTGCAAATAGGAATCCTCTACTTAGCTCTGTCTTTTGGAAGTTTGGGTCTGCTTTATTATTTTCAGCTAGAGTGATTCTTATAATATAGTTAATGAATTATTTAAATGGTAATTATTTGACTGGAGATTGACACGAGAAAACAGTGTTTTCCATATAGCTAAAGGGGTTTCGGCTCCTTTTTTTCTAGGAGAGAAAGATGTTAGAAAATGGTGATTTGATCTTTGTGAAGGACCTTTCAGATATGGGGCAGGCCATCCAGGCTTCTACTGGGAACTATAGTCATGTAGCCATCTTTTTGGACGGTTTCATCTACCATGCTAGTGGGCAAGCTGGTGTTATCTGTCAAGAACCGGCTGAATTTTTTGAACCGACTCATCTTTACGACCTTTATGTCTATCCAGAGCTGGAAGCTGACTTGGTGAAGGAGAGAGCTAGCAAACATTTAGGTGCACCCTATAATGCCTCGTTTTATCCGGATGGGAATGGCTTTTATTGCTCCCAGTATATCGCTGAAATCCTACCGATTTTTGAAACTATTCCCATGAAATTTGGGGACGGGGAGCAGGAGATCAGTGATTTTTGGAGGGAATACTACAGGAAACTCGAACTTCCAGTGCCTCTGAATCAACCAGGGACCAATCCTAGTCGACTAGCAGCATCCCCTCTTTTAGAATGTAAAGAAAGGAATCTTCATGATTCAGATTTTTAATCCCTCTCGTTTGACTCGGCAGCCATTTTTTATAGATTTAGTGGGCTATCTGGATCAGCATGATGATGTGATCCTTCGAGAAATCAAGGCCCAGTTTCCAGATGTAGCAGTTGATAAGCTCATGGAAGAGTATATTAAGGCAGGTTTGATCCTAAGGGAAAACAAACGTTATTCCCTTAATCTCCCTTTTCTAGAATCAATAGACAGTCTATCCCTTGACCAAGAAATTTTTATCAGAGAGGATAGTCCAGTTTATCAAGCCTTGCTGGAGAAGAGTTTTGAGACAGAATTGTGCAATCAAACCAATGCCGCCATTTTAGTCGAACATACGGACTTTGCAAGAGAAAAGATGACCTTGTCCAACTATTTCTACAAGGTCAAGAATCAATATCCTTTGACAGAAAAACAGCAGAAACTCTATGATATTTTAGGAGATGTTAACCCTGAGTATGCCCTCAAATATATGACGACTTTTTTGTTAAAATTCCTCAAAAAAGATCAACTGATGCAGAAACGCTGTGATATCTTTGTGGATAGTTTGGTCGTCCTAGGCTATATTGTGCAAAACGAAGAAGGGAAGTATGAGTTGGCTGTTGATTTCGACAAGGAGAGATTGTCTTTCTATTTACCTTAATTGCTTCATTTTGAGCAGATTGTTTGACTTTACTAAAGAATAAGCATAAACTAAATGTAAGCGATAACGTTTATCGTATTAAAAGCAAAGGAGACAGAACTATGTCACTTGAAAATAAATTGGATCAAGCAACTGGTGCTATCAAAGAAGGATTTGGTAAAGTTACTGGCGATAGCAAGACAGAAGCAGAAGGCACTGTAGAAAAAACAATTGCGAAAGCAAAAGAAGTAGTTGAAGATGCTAAAGGCGCTGTAGAAGGTGCCGTTGAAGGTCTTAAAAATTCATTTAAGAAAGAAGACTAAAAAAATCAAGGGAAACATTCCCTTGATTTTTTTATAGATAACGTTCTGCGATAGCTGCGTCTCCGGGATAGTCTTCTTTCTTTCCTTGGACGATCTGGTAGCAATCAGCTCCCTTACCAGCAATAATCACGGCATCGAGTTCTTGATTTGTGATGGCCATCGCCGCCTTGATGGCTTGTTCACGATCGGCAATCTTTTCAACAGAATGACTGATATAGCTACTGATTTCTTCAGCAATGGCCATTGGATCCTCATAGTTGGGGTCATCCGCGGTGAGAAAGACTTGAATCTCGGGATGCTGATTGAGGAGGAGGCCAAAGTCTTTGCGGCGACTTTCACCCTTGTTTCCAGTCGAACCGAGAACCAGAGAAATCTTTCCAGTTTGATGAGTTTCTACAACAGAAATCAGTTTTTTTAGACTATCACCATTGTGGGCGTAGTCGATGAAAACCTTGGCACCATTTTTCTGTGTGAGGACTTCCATACGTCCAGGAACGCGGGTTGTAGCAATTCCTTTTTTGATATCCTCCAGACTGGCACCTAGACGAAGGCAGGCAAGTCCTGCAGCGACTGCATTTTCTTGGTTAAAGTGACCGATGAGTTGGATATCATAATCACCAGCGAGTTTACCTGTAGCGGAAAAGCTAAAGGCTTTGGAGTTCTCGATTTGGTTACTTGACTGGCTACCATAGAAGTCATGTTCTTGATCTTCTACTTGTTCTTTCAATACAGAAAAGTGGTCCATGTCGCTATTAATGACAACTGCTCGACTATTTTTCATCAAGAGACGTTTGTGGTAGAAGTAATCTTCAAAGCTAGGATGCTCAATCGGACCGATATGGTCAGGAGTGATGTTAAGAAAGACACCTACATCAAAGGTCAGACCATAGACTCGATGAACAAGATAGGCTTGGCTAGAGACTTCCATTACAAGATGGGTTCTTCCATTTTTAACAGCCTGAGCCATCATGTCGAAAAGATCGATATTTTCAGGCGTTGAGAAGGAAGATTTAAAGAAGGTCTCGCCATCCAAAGTTGTGTTCATAGTTGACAAGAGGGCTGTTGGGTAGCGTTGAGATAGGATGTGGTAAGCAAAGTACGCTGCTGTCGTCTTTCCTTTTGTCCCTGTGAAAGCGAGAATTTTGAGTTTTTCTTGTGGATTTCCATAAAATTCCATCGCAATCAAACTCATGGCTTTCTTGATATCGTTCACAACGATGACAGGGATACCGACCTCGTAGTCCTTTTCTGCGACATACCAGGCTAAGCCCTGACTTATAGCAGAAAGGAGGTATTCTTTTTTAAAAGCAGCGCCTTTTGCAAAAAAAAGAGTGCCTTCTTTTACTCTTCGGCTGTCGTAACTGATGCTGTCAAAAACAACTTCACTGTAGTTGTAGTGGTAATGTCCTTGGTCAATAATCTCGCGAAAAAGGCCATCTTTCTTTAAAATATCTAATACGGTTTCAATCTTAATCATACTTTCTATTATAAACTTCAAGCCCGAATTTTACAAGTAACAAGGAAAAGTTTATAATGGAAGATAAGGAACTTTTCCTAGTTATCAAAATTGAATGAGGAAGCTATGTCTAACGAAAACAATCACCAGCAGGCCCAGATGTTGCGAGGGACTGCTTGGCTAACAGCTAGTAACTTTATTAGTCGCCTCCTTGGTGCTATTTACATTATTCCCTGGTATATCTGGATGGGGACCTATGCTGCCAAGGCAAATGGACTCTTTACCATGGGCTATAATATTTACGCCTGGTTCTTGCTGATTTCGACAGCGGGTATCCCAGTTGCGGTCGCCAAACAAGTGGCTAAGTACAATACCATGCGAGAAGAAGAGCATAGCTTTGCCTTGATTCGGAGTTTCCTAAGCTTTATGACGGGCTTGGGCTTAGTCTTTGCTTTGGTCTTGTATCTCTTTTCTCCCTGGTTAGCAGATTTGTCCGGTGTGGGGAAAGAACTGATTCCCATCATGCAGAGCTTGGCTTGGGCAGTCTTGATTTTCCCATCTATGAGTGTCATCCGAGGCTTCTTCCAAGGGATGAATAACCTCAAACCCTATGCTATGAGTCAAATCGCCGAGCAGGTGATCCGTGTTATCTGGATGCTGATGGCAACCTTCTTCATTATGAAGATGGGTTCTGGTGACTACCTATCAGCCGTTACCCAATCGACCTTTGCGGCCTTTGTGGGGATGGTGGCAAGTTTTGCAGTCTTGATTTATTTCCTTGCCCAAGAAGGTTTGCTCAAAAGAGTCTTTGAAACACGGGATAGGATCAATAGTAAGCGACTCTTAGTCGATACCATCAAGGAAGCCATTCCCTTTATCCTGACAGGATCAGCCATTCAACTCTTCCAAATCTTAGACCAGATGACCTTTATCAATAGTATGAAGTGGTTTACCAACTACAGCAATGAAGACTTGGTTGTCATGTTTTCTTATTTCTCTGCCAATCCTAATAAAATTACTATGATTTTGATCTCTGTAGGAGTTTCCATTGGGAGTGTCGGTTTGCCGCTGTTGACGGAAAACTATGTAAAAGGCGACTTGCAGGCGGCGGCTCGCCTAGTCCAAGATAGCCTTACCATGCTCTTCTTATTTCTACTACCTGCAACGGTTGGAGTGGTCATGGTAGGGGAGCCTCTTTATACAGTCTTTTACGGTAAGCCAGATAGTCTGGCCATGGGCTTATTTGTTTTTGCAGTTTTGCAGTCTACTATCCTAGGCTTGTATATGGTCTTGTCTCCTATGCTTCAGGCTATGTTCCGAAACCGCAAGGCAGTTCTTTACTTCATCTATGGTTCCATTGCTAAGATCGTCTTGCAACTGCCAACCATTGCTATTTTCCACAGCTACGGTCCCTTGATTTCAACGACTATCGGCTTGATTATTCCGAATGTCTTGATGTACCGAGATATCTGCCAGGTAACGGGTGCTCGTCGAAAGATTATCTTGAAGCGAACCATTTTGATTACCATCTTGACCCTTGTCATGTTTATCCTAGTTGGCTTCTTGCAGTGGCTACTCGGTTTTGTCTTCCAACCAAGTGGACGTTTCTGGAGTTTCCTTTATGTGGCTCTCATCGGAGGGCTGGGAGGAGGTCTTTATGGTTTGATGAGCCTACGGACACGACTCCTGGACAAGATAATCGGCAAAGCTCAAGCAGACAGACTACGGACACGATTGAAAATATCGTAAAAAGATTTATAAATAAAAGTAATAAATTTAACCTTTCTTTAATAGAAAGGTTTTTATACTACATTTTTCTTAAAAAAAGAGAACTTTTTCTAAAATTAAGAGCAAAAAATATGCTTTTTTAAGTTTTTCTTCAGAAATTGCTTGACTAAATAAAACTAAAGCTGTATAATAAGACAAAACTTTTAAACAGGAGGTTCTGGAAATGAAAAAGTCTAAGGCCAAGTATCTGACACTTGCAAGTGTCGTGTTAAGCGCTGGTATTCTACTGAGCGCATGTGGAAATTCAAGTAGCGCTACTAAAACATATAACTATGTTTATTCGAGCGATCCATCTAGTTTGAACTATCTTGCAGAAAACCGTGCAACAACCAATGACATCGTGACCAATTTGGTGGATGGGTTGATGGAAAATGACCAATACGGTAACTATGTTCCATCGTTGGCAGAGGATTGGACTGTTTCTCAGGACGGTTTGACCTATACTTACAAATTGCGTAAGGATGCAAAATGGTATACTTATGAGGGTGAAGAATACGCCCCTGTAACGGCCCAAGACTTTGTGACAGGTTTGAAATATGCTGCTGATAAAAAATCCGAAGCTTTGTACCTGGTTCAAGACTCTGTAGCAGGTTTGGATGACTATATCAACGGGAAAACAACTGACTTTTCAACTGTCGGTGTTAAGGCGATTGACGACCAAACAGTTCAGTACACTTTGACACGTCCAGAATCTTATTGGAATTCTAAAACAACTTCAACCATTCTCTTCCCTGTCAATGCAGATTTCTTAAAATCAAAAGGGGATGACTTTGGTAAGGTAGACCCTTCTAGTATTTTGTACAATGGACCTTTCTTGATGAAATCGTTTGTTTCAAAATCTGTTATCGAATTCAAGAAAAATCCCAACTACTGGGATGAAAAAAATGTCTTTGTGGATGATGTGAAATTGTCCTATTATGATGGTAGTGACCAAGATGCACTAGCACGTAACTTTGTAGAAGGAGTATACAGCTACGCGCGTCTCTATCCAAATAGCTCAAGCTTTGAAGGCATTAAAGAGAAGAACAAGGATAACATCATCTATAGTATGCAAAATGCAACTTCTTATTACTTGAACTTCAACTTGGACAGAAAATCTTATAACTTCACTTCTAAGTCCTCTGATATCGAAAAGAAATCAACCCAAGAAGCAGTTCTTAATAAAAACTTCCGTCAAGCCTTCAACTATGCTTATAATCGTACAGCCTATGGAGCACAATCTCAAGGGGAGGACGGAGCAACGAAGATTATTCGTAACTTGGTTGTACCTCCAACATTTGTAAGTATCAACGGAAAAGACTTTGGCGATGTTGTTTCAGAAAAGATGGTCAACTATGGCCAAGAATGGCAAGGAATCAACTTTGCGGACGCGCAAGACCCATACTACAATCCTGACAAGGCTAAAGCTAAATTTGCAGAAGCCAAGAAAGAATTGGAAGCTAAGGGTGTGCAATTTCCAATCCACTTGGATGTAACAGTTGACCAATCAGCTAAAAAAGGTGTACTTGAAGCAAGTTCTTTGAAACAATCCATCGAATCTGTTCTAGGAGCTGAGAATGTGGTTATCGATATCCAACAGCTATCAACAGATGACTTTGACAACTCTAGCTACCTAGCTCAAACTGCAGCTCAAAAAGACTTTGATATCTATAATGGCGGTTGGAGTGCGGACTACTTGGATCCATCAAGTTATCTTGATATCTTAAATGTCAATAACGGTGGTATGTTGCAAAACATTGGTCTAGAACCAGGTGAGGTCAATGACAAGGCTAAGGCAGTTGGTCTGGATACTTACACTCAAATGTTAGAAGAAGCGAACAAGGAGCAAGAACCAGCAAAACGTTATGAAAAATATGCTGAAATTCAAGCTTGGCTCGTTGATAGCGCCCTTGCAATTCCAAATGTTTCTCAAGGTGGAACACCGACCTTGAGAAAGACAGTTCCATTCTCATCACCATTCTCACAAGCTGGAAATAAGGGTGTCGAATCATACAAGTATCTCAAGTTACAAGATAAGACTGTAACGGCTGATGAGTATGAAAAAGCGAAAGAAAAATGGCTAAAAGAAAAAGAAGAATCAAATAAAAAAGCCCAAGAAGAACTGGCAAAACACGTTAAATAACCAGTCTATTCAACAGGAAAAACGATAGTTTCTAAAGGAACTATCGTTTTTATATAGTTTGAAACTATAACTAGCTCTTGAAAACAAGAAAATGAGTTAGTAAAAATAAGTGGTACAATAGTTACTATAGATTTGGAGGTATTGTATGAGCAAAGAACTACACATCAACACAATTTTGGCCCAGGCTGGGATCAAGTCAGATGAGGCTACAGGTGCCTTGGTAACACCGCTTCATTTTTCAACAACTTATCAGCATCCGGAGTTCGGTCAGTCTACAGGATTTGACTATACTCGTACCAAAAACCCAACTCGCAGTAAGGCGGAGGAAGTCTTGGCGGCAATCGAATCAGCAGACTATGCCCTAGCGACAAGCTCAGGTATGGCTGCGATTGTACTAGCTTTTAGTGTTTTTCCAGTAGGAAGTAAAGTCTTGGCTGTTCGTGATCTGTATGGGGGTTCTTTCCGTTGGTTTAACCAAGTCGAGCAGGAAGGCCGTTTCCATTTTACCTATGCCAATACAGAAGAAGAGCTGATCGCAGAGTTAGAGAAAGATGTGGATGTTCTCTATATTGAAACACCAACTAATCCCTTGATGTTGGAATTTGATATTGCCAAACTAGCCAAACTAGCTCATGCCAAGGGTGCCAAGGTAGTGGTGGACAATACCTTCTACAGTCCGATTTACCAACGTCCGATTGAAGATGGTGCGGATATCGTTCTTCATTCAGCCACCAAGTATTTAGCAGGGCACAATGATGTCTTAGCTGGGGTGGTTGTGACTAATAGTTTAGAACTATATGAGCAACTGTTCTACAATTTGAATACGACAGGTGCAGTCTTGTCACCGTTTGATAGTTATCAGTTGATTCGTGGCCTTAAAACTCTACCTCTTCGTATGGAGCGTTCTACAGCCAATGCCCAAGAAGTGGTTGCTTTTTTGAAGGATTCACCTGATGTCAAGGAAGTGCTCTATACAGGACGTGGAGGTATGATTTCCTTTAAAGTAGTGGATGAAAAACGTATTCCTCATATTTTAAATAGCTTGAAAGTATTCTCTTTTGCGGAAAGTTTGGGTGGGGTTGAGAGTCTGATCACCTATCCGACGACTCAAACCCATGCGGATATTCCAGCAGAAGTGCGTCATTCCTATGGATTAACAGATGACCTCTTGCGCTTGTCAATTGGGATTGAAGATGCTAGAGATTTGATTGCGGACTTGCGCCAAGCTTTGGAAGGATAAGATAGATATGGGGAAATATGATTTTACAAGCCTGCCCGATCGTTTTGGGCATCATACCTATAAATGGAAAGAAGCAGAAGTTGATCGAGAAGTTCTACCAGCTTGGATAGCGGATATGGACTTTGTGGTTTTGCCTGAGGTTCGACGAGCTGTACAAGCCTACGCAGATCAGTTGGTCTATGGCTATACCTATGCTAGCGATGCTTTGATTGAATCGGTTCAGGACTGGGAATCCAGTCAACACGGCTATCGCTTTGACAAGGATGCCCTCGTCTTTATCGAGGGAGTGGTACCAGCTATTTCAACAGCTATTCAAGCCTTTACAAAAGAGGGAGAGGCTGTTCTGATTAACACACCGGTCTATCCACCGTTTGCCCGCAGTGTCAAACTCAACAATCGCAGATTGATTACCAATTCTTTGGTGGAAAAGGACGGGCTGTTTGAGATTGACTTTGACCAGCTGGAGAAGGAATTGGTGGGAGAGGATGTCAAACTCTATATCCTTTGCAATCCCCACAATCCTGGTGGACGTGTTTGGGAAAAGGAAGTGTTAGAAAAGATTGGGCATCTCTGCCAAAAACATGGTGTTTTGTTGGTTTCAGATGAGATTCACCAAGATTTGGCTCTCTTTGGTCACAAACACCAGTCATTCAATACCATTGATCCAGCTTTTAAAGACTTTGCCCTTATCCTGAGCAGTGCCACTAAGACCTTTAATATTGCTGGGACCAAGAATTCCTATGCAGTTATTGAAAATCCCAAGCTTCGTGTGGCTTTCCAAAAACGCCAGTTGGCCAATAACCAACATGAAATCTCAGGCTTGGGGTATTTGGCGACAGAAGCTGCCTACTGTTATGGCAAGGACTGGTTAGGAGAACTAAAAGAAGTCATCGAGGACCACATTAACTATGTAGTGGATGTTTTGGGCAACGAAACCAAGATTAAGGTCATGAAACCGCAAGGTACCTACTTGGTCTGGCTTGATTTTTCAGCCTATGACCTAACGGATGACCGCTTGCAAGAGCTTTTGAAGAATGAAGCCAAGGTTATCTTGAATCGAGGTTTGGACTTTGGAGAGGAGGGAACTCTTCATGCCCGACTCAATGTAGCTATGCCGAAGTCAGTACTGGAAGAGGTTTGCCAACGCATCGTGACCACTTTTTCTACACTTTGAAATCAAGCCTTCTAGGAGAAAAGTCTTCCTAGAAGGCTATTTTCGTAGGGGAAAATGTGGTATAATGAAAAGATAAGATAAAGGGGTAACTATGGCTAAATTGATTCCGGGGAAGTTGCGCATGGAGGGTGTTACACTCTATGAAACAGGCGACATTGAGATTATCAAGGAAAAAGGGAATCGCCTCTATACTCGTGTGGCGGGAGAAGACTTGCGCTACAGTTTAGAGGATGATCTGGTTTTTTGTGCTTGCGATTTTTTCCAAAAAAGAGGTTACTGTGTTCACCTCGCAGCGCTCGAGCATTATCTGAAAAATGATGAAGAAGGTCAGGTGATTTTACAAGCCTTAGAAAAAGGACATGAAGAGCAAGAAGAGGTCGAAACCAAGGTTAGTTTTGGCGGTAGTTTTTTGGAGCGGATCCAACCTCAGAAGCGAGAAAAAATCTACACTTTGTCGGCTCAAGGTCAGGTAGAAGCTGGAACCAATCGCCTCCTTTGGACACTCCGAATTGGTTTAGTTGATAGTCAAAAATATTATGTCATCCGTGATATTCCTCTCTTTTTGAAGATCTTAGTCCATCGAAAGCCATATATGATTGGGAAATACTATGAAAATGACTTGTCTTGGGATGCTTTTGATACAGCTAGTCAAGAAGTTCTTACTTTTTTATGTGGCTTGATTGAGGAGGGACTGAGTCAGGAGCTCTTTTTCCCCAATCAAGGTCGTCACCTCTTTTTCCCTCTGACCTTTTTTGAGCAGGGAGTGGAGTTGCTGATGAACTTGGAGGATTTTCATTTTGAGCACCAGATTACTAGTTATGAAAATCTTCTCTTTCATGATTTAGATCCAGATGCAGAACTGTTCTCTTTTTCCGTGCAGGAGTATCCCGATTATTTTGAGATGAAGATTTCTGAAAGTGAGCGAGTTAACGTATTCTATGGAGGGGCAGTTCTCTTTCGTAAGGGGAATCTTTATCTCTTAAATCCTAAACAAATCAGCCTCCTAAAGGAAATCAAAGAGCTCCCTCAGGAGGAAAGAGGGAGAAAATGCCTCCAGTTTGACAACAGTGATCGTGACCGTCTGGCCGCCTGTCTTCCTTTATTTGGACAGCTGGGTACAGTTTCTGCTCCTGTGCGCTTGCAAATCAGACCCTTTTCACCAATCTTTTACTTTGATAGGGAGGATGATGGTCGCATCCGCTTGGATATCCAGTTTGACTATGGAGATGTTAAGGTGACTAGTCGTCAACAGCTGGAACAATTACCATTTTCAAGCGATGCCGTCTTGGAAAACCAGCTATTTCAAGTCTGTCTAGGAGCTGGTTTTGAGGCCGATTTTCAGTCTTGGAGACAGGCTTTGAAGCTAGAGGCAGTTTATTCTTTCTTTCACCATACGATTCCAGCTTTTGAGAAGTTGGGTCAGGTTTTTTTGTCTGATGAGATGAATCAGCTCTACAGCGTCCAAGCTCCTCAGGTTCAGATTGAGTCCAAGGGAGGACTCTTGGAAATTCAATTTGATTTCCAAGGGATTGCACAAGAAGAGATTGATCAAGCTCTTAAAGCCCTGACCAGCAATCAGGATTTCTATATCAGTTCTTCTGACCAAGTGTACTTTTTTGATGAGGAAACCAAGCAGATTCGTCAAAATTTGCAGGAACTGGGGGTTGAGCTAAAAGATGGTTCTTTTCAGGCTCGGAAATCCCTAGCTTATAGTTTGTCTCAGTTGTTTGAAGGTCAAGACAGGATCTCCTTCTCGGAAGAATTTCAGCATTTAGCTCATGATTTGACTCATCCAGAGGATTTTCCTTTGGGAGATATACGGGTGCAGGCGAGTTTGAGAGACTATCAGGAAAAGGGTGTCCGTTGGCTCCAGATGCTTCATAACTATGGCTTTGGTGGCATTCTGGCAGATGATATGGGACTGGGAAAAACATTGCAAACCATCGCTTTTTCGACCAGTCAGGTGACAGAAGACAGTCGGGTTTTGATTTTGGCTCCGTCAGGTTTAATCTACAATTGGGCAGATGAATTCAGGAAATTTGCACCACAGTTGGATTTGGCTGTCGTTCATGGTTTGAAAGCGAATCGAGAAGCAATTCTTTCTGAAAATCACCAAATCTATGTGACTAGCTATGCCACCTTTCGTCAAGACAGCGAGCTTTATCAAGAAATGGCTTTTGATTTTCTCTTCTTAGATGAAGCTCAGGTCATGAAAAATGCCCAAACAAAGATTGCTCAGAGTTTGCGCCAGTTTGTGGTGCCAGCAGTTTTTGCTTTGTCAGGTACCCCCATCGAAAATCATTTAGGAGAGTTGTGGTCTATCTTTCAAATTGTGCTACCGGGGCTCTTACCAAGTAAAAAGGAGTTTATGAAATTACCGGCTGAGCGAGTCGCGCAGTTTATCAAACCCTTCGTCATGAGGCGTAAGAAGGAAGAAGTTCTTACAGAACTGCCTGACCTGATCGAAGTCGTCTATAAAAATGAACTGGAAGACCAGCAGAAGGCCATCTATCTAGCCCAGTTGCAACAGATGCGAGACCGCCTAGCGCAAGTGACAGATCAAGAATTCCAAAGAAGTCGGGTAGAAATCTTATCTGGTCTCATGCGATTGCGACAGATTTGCGATACGCCAGCTCTCTTTATGGACGATTACCAAGGAGCCAGTGGTAAACTCGATAGTCTCCGAGATTTATTGCTTCAAGTGGCTGATGGTGGGCATCGGGTCTTGATTTTCTCCCAGTTCAAAGGAATGTTGGAAAAAATCGAGCAAGAACTCCCAGACTTGGGCTTGACCTCCTTCAAAATCACAGGTTCAACTCCTGCTCATGACAGACAGGAGATGACTAAGGCCTTTAACCAAGGGGAAAGAGATGCCTTTCTCATCTCCCTTAAGGCGGGTGGTGTTGGTCTCAATCTAACGGGAGCTGATACAGTTATTTTGGTTGACCTTTGGTGGAATCCCGCTGTTGAAGCCCAGGCTATCGGACGAGCCCACCGCATGGGGCAGGAGCAGATGGTCGAAGTCTATCGTTTGATTACCAAGGGGACCATTGAAGAGAAAATCCAAGAACTTCAAGAACAAAAGAAACATTTGGTTTCCCAAGTTTTAGATGGTACGGAGTCGCGTGCGAGTCTCAGTCTGGCAGAAATTCGTGAAATTTTGGGAATTTCTGAAGCCAGCACTTGAAAAATCAAGACAATACGCTATAATGAAGTGTTGAAAGGAAATACAAAATGAAACAAGATCGATTTCCATTGGTGTCAGATGATGAGATCATGCTGACCAAAATGCCAGTCATGGACTTGTACGATGAGTCAGACTTTATTAGCAATATCAAAGGTGATTACCGCGATAAGAACTATTTGGAATGGTCTCCTATTAATGAAGAAGAAACCGTAGTTTCTCCAGTGGTTAATAAGGAGTCAAAGCCAAGTCCAGAACCTAAAAAAGTTGAAAAAACGTATGCTGAATTGGCTCGAGAAGAGGCGCGTGCGGACTTAAAGAAGAAACGTTCAGCCAAGTATTTGACTCAGGATGTTAGTCATACCAGACGACACAATGGTTCAACACTTGTTCGTCAAGGAAACCAACCAACAGCACCATTTCAAAAGGAAAATCCAGGTGAGTTTGCCAAATTTAGTAAAAACTTGAGCCAGTCTCACTATATCTTAGCTGAGGAGGTTGGTCAAGTGGCGAATCCAACTCCGAAAAACCAAATGGAAAAAGCTAAAAAGAACAACTACGATTTTCTAAAGAAGAGTCAAATCTATAATAAAAAGAATAAGCAAACAGAACAGGAACGTCAGGTTGCCCAAGAGTTGAATCTGACAAGAATTACTGAGTAGGGGAGAAAAGCATGTCAAAAACATATCATTTTATTGGAATCAAGGGATCAGGGATGAGTGCCCTAGCTTTGATGTTGCACCAAATGGGACACAAGGTTCAAGGTTCAGACGTTGAAAAATACTACTTTACTCAACGTGGGCTAGAGCAGGCAGGAATTGCGATTCTTCCTTTTGATGAAAAGAACCTACAAGGTGATGTGGAGATTATCGCGGGGAATGCCTTCCGTCCAGATAACAACGTTGAAATCGCCTATGCAGATCAAAATGGTATCAGCTACAAACGTTACCATGAATTCCTAGGTAGCTTTATGCGCGACTTTGTCAGCATGGGAGTGGCAGGAGCTCATGGCAAAACTTCAACAACAGGTATGCTGTCACACGTCTTGTCTCACATCACAGATACCAGTTTCTTGATTGGTGACGGAACGGGTCGTGGTTCAGCCAATGCCAAATATTTTGTCTTTGAATCAGACGAATATGAGCGCCATTTCATGCCTTACCACCCAGAATACTCTATCATCACCAACATTGACTTTGACCATCCAGACTACTTTACAAGTCTAGAGGATGTTTTCAATGCTTTTAACGATTATGCCAAACAAATTACCAAAGGTTTGTTTGTATACGGTGAAGATGCTGAGTTGCGTAAGATCACAGCGAATGCGCCAATCTATTACTATGGCTTTGATGCTGAGGGAAATGACTTTGTAGCTAGCGATCTTCTTCGTTCTACGACTGGTTCAACATTCACCGTTCATTTCCGTGGTCAAGAATTGGGTCAATTCCACATTCCAACCTTTGGTCGTCACAATATTATGAATGCGACAGCTGTTATTGGTCTTCTTTACACAGCTGGATTTGATTTGAACTTGGTCCGTGAACACTTGAAAACTTTTGCAGGTGTTAAGCGTCGTTTCACTGAGAAAATTGTCAATGATACAGTGATCATTGATGACTTTGCCCACCATCCAACAGAAATCATTGCAACCTTGGATGCAGCTCGTCAGAAATATCCAAGCAAGGAAATCGTGGCAATCTTCCAACCGCATACCTTTACAAGAACCATTGCCTTGTTGGACGAATTTGCCCATGCTTTGAATCAAGCAGACGCCGTCTACCTAGCGCAAATCTATGGATCAGCTCGTGAGGTGGACCATGGTGATGTCAAAGTAGAAGACTTAGCCAATAAAATCAACAAGAAACACCAGGTTATCACTGTTGAAAATGTTTCTCCACTCCTAGACCATGACAATGCTGTTTATGTCTTTATGGGTGCTGGAGACATCCAAACCTATGAATATTCATTTGAACGTCTTTTGTCTAACTTGACAAGCAACGTCCAATAAGGAAAACAGATGGAAATTCCAATCACAATAAGGCAAGCTACCCTATCAGATTTAGAAGAAATGTTGGCGATTAAAGAAGCCAATCCTTCGTTAGAAGAGGCATTTAGCCGCCAATCCTTAGAAGAGAGTATCCGCAAGACTGCGGGTACCTTTCTTGTAGCTGGGGATGAAAATCAGCTCGTGGGCTATATTTTAGGAGAAGCTGAGTCTATTCATCCCAAATGGATAGAAATAAAATCCTTGACCATTCATCCTGACCATTGGGGACAGGGGCTGGGAACTCTTCTTCTTGCAGCCTTGAAACAGGTGACAGTCGAACTAGATTATCAAGGTATTCTTTTGCAGAGTCCTGATGAACTACTATCATATTTTGAAATGAATGGCTTTGTTGAAGAAGAAGTGACCGAGAGTCATTATGGCAGTGGTTCTGAATGGTATCTGATTTGGGCAAATCCTTTTTATCAGGAGGAAATATGAAAATCAGACAAGCAAGATTTTCGGATTTGGATCGAATTATAGAGATAGAGCTGGAGAATTTTTCCCTTGAAGAAGCCATTCCTCGTTCGGTCTTTGAGGCGCATTTGCAGGAAATTCATACCAGTTTTCTGGTAGCTGAAAAAGAGGGGCGTATTCTTGGTTATATCGAAGGTCCAGTCGTTCCGCACCGCCATCTACATGATCAGTCCTTTACAGAAAAAATAAAAGACTATAGTCATCAACCTGGAGGTTATATTTCTGTGACTTGCCTATCTATTGCCAAGGAAGCACAAGCTTTGGGAGTGGGGAAAAGACTATTAAGGGCTCTGAAAGAAGTCGCTTTAGAACATGAACGAGAGGGCATTAACCTGACGTGTCATGATTACCTTATCTCCTATTACGAAAAGCACGGCTTTGTTAATGAAGGAATATCCCAGTCAAACTTTGCTGGGGAAACATGGTATGATATGGTTTGGCAGCCAGAAAATAAAGAAAACTAGCTAGGGAATGCCCTAGTTGGTTGCTTTTCTGCGACTTTTAAGATATAATATTATGGATTGTCAACAAGGAGGTAATGCTTTTGACTGAAAAATCAAGAGAAGAAGAAAAATTAAGCTTTAAAGAGCAGATTCTACGTGATTTAGAAAGAGTAAAAGAACAAGATAGAAGAGAGAAAGAAGTAGAGATTCCAAATCTGACGGCTTCATCATCTCAAGCTAGTTCAGCAACTCCTTCAAATCGTGAAACAGAAACATCAACAGAAGAGTTGATGGCTGATTCCCTATCTGTTGTCGATAAAATCCTAAAAAATGCACCAAGTGTTCCTCCACTTTCAAGTGCTAGAACTGATGAAACTGATGGACAAGAAGAGAAAGAGATTAGACAGCCAATCATTGACAAGATTGAAGTTGTAGAATCTGAAGAACCTCTGGTAGAGCCGATTCATCTGGCTGAAGAACCTGTAGTGGAACCTGTTCAACCTAAGGTAGAACCAGTTGAGCTTAAACCCGAAGAAAAAGAATTTAACGACACTCCGACTAAGGTTGCCGTAACCTATAAAACAGAAGACAAGAAAGAGGAAATTACCCCAGGAATGCCTGAAAGAGTTGAGCCTGTTTCTACAGAATCTAGCAGTGGATTAGCTGATGCTCCACGTCGTAGTCGTCGTCAAGGTGCAACATCAACTAAGAAAAAATCAAAAGCCAAAGGTTGCCTAGTAACAGTTCTAGTTCTCCTAGTACTCGTTGCAGTTGGTGGTTATTTTGGTTATGGTTATGTGCAAGATTCTTTGAAACCTGTTGATTCGAGCTCTAAGGATTACGTAACGATTCAAATCCCAGACGGAGCAAACGTTCAAGAAATTGGAAGCACCTTGGAAAAATCTGGTTTGGTTAAACATGGACTGATCTTTAGCCTTTATGCTAAATACTATAGCCATGCTAACTTGAAGTCAGGTTATTACAACTTGAAGAAGAGTATGAGTACGGATGAGTTGATTCAAGAATTGCAAAAAGGTGGGACTCCTGAAGCTCAGGCACCTGTTCTTGCAAACTTGACAATTCCAGAAGGCTATACATTAGAGCAAATCGCTCAAACAGTAGGACAACTTCAAGGTGAATTTAAAGAACCTCTTACTGCGGATGCTTTCTTGGTAAAAGCTCAAGATGAGACCTTTATCTCACAATTAGTAGCCAAGTATCCAAACCTACTTGGAAGTCTTCCAACAAAAGACAGTGGCGTTCGTTATCGTCTTGAAGGCTACCTTTTCCCAGCAACCTATACGATCAAAGACAGTACAACTGTTGAAAGTTTGATTGATGAGATGGTGGCTGCTATGGATAAGGCTATGTCACCATATTACGCTACGATCAAAGAAAAGAATCTGACAGTTAATGAATTGCTCAGCATTGCTTCTCTTGTCGAAAAAGAAGGTGCTAAGACCGAAGACCGCAAGAAGATCGCAGGTGTCTTCTATAACCGCTTGAATGTCGGTATGCCACTTCAAAGCAATATCGCTATCCTATATGCTCAAGGAAAACTTGGTCAAAAGATTAGTTTAGCAGATGACGCTGGAATTGATACAACGATTGATTCACCATACAATGTTTACACACACCTTGGTCTCATGCCTGGACCGGTTGATAGCCCAAGTTCGGATGCGATTGAAGCAAGTGTAAACCAGACAAAGAGTGAGTACTTGTACTTTGTAGCCAATGTTGAAGACGGTAAAGTATACTTTGCAACAACAAAAGAAGAACATGATCAAAACGTTGCAGAGCATATCAATAGCAAGTTACCTCAAGCAAGTAGTTCAAACTAAAATTATGTGGTTTTCCACATAATTTTGTTTTAAAAAAGTAAATAGAAAAGAAAGTTAAAAAAATGGCAGAAAAAACTTACCCAATGACCCTTGAAGAAAAGGAAAAACTAGAAAAAGAATTAGAGGAGTTGAAACTCGTCCGTCGTCCCGAAGTCGTAGAGCGTATCAAGATTGCTCGTTCCTATGGAGACCTTTCAGAAAATAGTGAGTATGAAGCAGCGAAAGATGAACAAGCTTTTGTTGAAGGTCAAATTTCAAGTCTAGAAACAAAGATTCGCTATGCTGAAATTGTTAATAGCGATGCAGTTGCCCAAGATGAGGTAGCAATCGGTAAAACAGTAACAATCCAAGAAGTTGGTGAAGACGAAGAAGAGGTTTACATCATCGTCGGTTCTGCAGGTGCAGATGCTTTTGCTGGTAAAGTATCAAATGAAAGTCCGATTGGCCGTGCTTTGATTGGCAAGAAGACTGGCGATACTGCAACGATTGAAACACCAGTTGGTAGCTATGATGTCAAAATCTTAAAGGTTGAGAAAACAGCCTAAATAGGATGAAAAAGGAGTAGTGAAGGTTTTGCCTTGCTCAACTCCTTTTTGGTTTTTTGGATAAATAGGAGACAATATGAGTGAAAATAAGAAGAAAAACAAAATGGAGCGTGGTTTAACCAATCGCCATGTTCAGGTGATGGCCATTGCAGGAACAATCGGAACTGGACTTTTCCTAGGTGCTGGTCGCTCTATCAGCCTTACAGGACCTTCTATCATCCTGATTTACATGATTACAGGTGCCTTTATGTTTTTGATGATGAGGGCTGTTGGGGAGATGCTGTATCAGGATCCCGAACAGCATACCTTTATCAACTTTATCACCCGTCATTTGGGTAAAGGCTGGGGATATTTCTCAGTTTGGTCTTATTGGCTGTCAGTTGTCTTTATCGGTATGGCAGAAATCACTGCCATCTCAGACTATGTCCGCTTCTGGTTCCCTACCTGGCCTAGCTGGCTGATTCAGCTTGTCTTTTTAACGATTTTGGCTTTGGTCAACCTGATTGCGGTTAAGCTCTTTGGAGAAGTCGAGTTTTGGTTTGCTATGGTCAAGATTGTGGCGATTTTAGCCATGATTGCCACTGGGGTCTTTATGGTTTTGACAGGCTTTAAGACACCGCATGGTGTTGCAAGTTTGGCAAATATCAGCGACCAGTTCTCTCTTTTTCCAAACGGAGTTATGAACTTTGTCATGGCCTTTCAAATGGTATTTTTTGCCTATCTGATGATTGAGTTTATCGGGGTGACAACTTCTGAAACAAAGAACCCTCGTCAGGTCTTGCCCAAAGCTGTTAAGGAAATTCCTCTCAGAATTATCTTCTTCTACGGGGGAGCTCTCATTGCGATTATGGCCATTATTCCTTGGTCTTATCTTAATTCTTCAGATTCTCCATTTGTAACGGTCTTTGAACTGGCGGGGATCAAGTGGGCAGCGGCTCTAATCAACTTTGTTGTCTTGACCTCAGCAGCGTCTGCTCTTAACTCAACTCTCTACTCAACAGGGAGACACTTATATCAGATTGCCCATGATTCGCCCAATCGTTTCTTAAAGGCCATCAAGGTCGATACCCTTTCTCGCCACAATGTACCTCAAAATGCCATCATCGCCTCAGCGATCTTGATTGCTCTGGCTGCCTTTATCAACGTGCTACCAGGTGTTTCAGATGCCTTTGCTTTGATAACAGCATCCTCATCAGGTGTTTACATCGCGATTTATATCTTGATTATGGTGGCTCATCTAAAATACCGCAAGTCACAAGATTTCATGGCGGATGGCTACCTCATGCCTCAGTATCGCTTGCTTAATCCCCTAACCATTCTCTTTTTTGTCTTTGTTTTTGTGACTCTCTTTTTGCAAGAGTCTACCTTCATGGGGGCAGTTGGTTCTGCTATCTGGATCCTTGTTTTTGGGATTTATAGTCAGTGGAAATTTAGAAAATAAATCATGAACTCATCAACTCTGTTTGGTGAGTTTTTTCTAGTTTGACAGTCCATCGAAATAAGACTATAATCAAGCTGTAGTAGTTTATTAGGAGGTTTGGATGCACGTTAGATTGGAAAATAAGGAATCGCATAAAGCGCAAGAAATAGGGAATTTGATTCGTGCTTATAATCGTTCTAAAAGGGAAGAGGCTGAAAGCGAGCCACTGAATATTTATCTCGAAGACGAAAAGGGCAATCTCATGGCGGGCTTAGTAGCAGAGACTTTCGGAAATTGGTTGGAAATCGAGTATTTGTTTGTGAGAGAGGAATTACGGGGACAAGGAATTGGTTCAAAACTATTGGAGCAAGCGGAAAATGAAGCCAAGAATCGAAATTGTCGTTTTGCTTTTGTCAATACCTACCAGTTTCAAGCGCCAGATTTTTATCTAAGTCATGGCTACAAGGAAGTCTTTGCCTTGCAAGACTATCCCTACACAGGACAAAGATACTATTACCAAAAGGATTTGTGATCTAGACTTCTTTCCTTTGAAGAGGAACTTAGCTAAGTATCAAAAAAAGAACGAATACTCTTTATCATGTAAGATGGTAGAGAGTTTTTTGTTAATAAAATCTTACAAAATGACATTTATATATTGCATTAAGTTAGATATATGGTATAATGTATTTGAGAAAAGGAGCGCAACTTTTTAAAAATTAAAAGGAGGAAACAAGTGGCTAAAAATTTAAAGTTAAAGCTAGCTCGTGTGGAGCTTGATATGACACAGGGTGATTTGGCAGAAGCTGTGGGTGTTACTAGGCAGACTATAGGCTTGATAGAAGCAGGGAAATACAATCCTAGTCTCTCCCTTTGCCAGTCCATTTGCAGATGCTTAGGCAAAACTTTAGATCAATTATTTTGGGAGGAAGAAGATGAAAAATAGATTTTTTTATTATCAATTACTAGACGAAAGAGAAGAACAACTGTTTAACAAAGCTGGGACAGAGACTTTTTATATGTTTATCGGGCTCATTCTGCTAAGTTATTTGGTGGCTGTATTAGCACCTGCTCTTTTTAATCCTGATATTCTTCTGGTTACTCTTCTTTTAGGAATTTTCTTCTTTTTCAATCGTGCACGACAACTTGGAGTGACCTACTATAGTCGTTTTCATTTTACGATTGGAGGGTGTTTGCTGGTAACTCTCGCTATTACGACTCTTTTGATGTTGCAGAATTATCAATTCAATATCGAAATTTATCAGCACAATCCTCTGAACGTTAAATATTTGTCTGCTTGGGTTATTACTTATCTGATTTACCTTCCTTGGGTTTTTATCGGCAATCTTGGGCTTAAAAGTTATGGCGAATGGGCTCAAAAAAAGTTTGAGCAAGATATGGATGAACTTGAGAATGGAGAATAGCTTGTTAGCTTTTTATCAATCTCAGTAAAATGTGTTATAATAGTACTAATTTATCGGATGGTGTGAAAGTGGTAGAATACGTTCATACCTTTGTAAAGTAGGAAGAAGGAAAACAGATGTATCCAGATGATAGTTTGACATTGCACACGGACTTGTACCAGATCAATATGATGCAAGTTTACTTTGACCAAGGAATTCACAATAAGAAGGCGGTTTTTGAGGTTTACTTCCGCCAGCAACCATTTAATAACGGCTATGCAGTTTTCGCTGGTTTGGAAAGAATTGTACATTATCTTGAAGACTTACGCTTTTCAGATAGCGATATTGCCTACTTGGAGACGCTTGGGTATCATGGAGAATTCTTGGACTACCTACGAAATCTCAAGTTAGAACTAACGGTTCGTTCTGCTCAGGAAGGGGACTTGGTTTTTGCTAATGAGCCGATTGTGCAGGTTGAAGGACCTCTAGCCCAATGTCAATTGGTCGAAACGGCTCTCTTAAACATCGTTAACTTTCAAACCTTGATAGCGACCAAGGCAGCACGTATTCGTTCAGTCATTGAAGATGAACCCTTGATGGAATTCGGGACACGTCGTGCGCAAGAAATGGATGCAGCTATCTGGGGAACACGCGCAGCCGTGATTGGTGGAGCTAACGGAACTAGCAATGTGCGAGCAGGGAAGCTCTTTGGTATTCCTGTCTTGGGTACTCATGCGCATGCCTTGGTACAGGTTTATGGAAACGACTATGAAGCCTTCAAGGCTTATGCGTCAACCCATCGTGACTGTGTCTTTCTAGTAGATACTTATGATACGTTGCGTATCGGTGTGCCAGCTGCCATTCAGGTAGCGCGTGAGTTGGGAGACAAGATTAACTTTAAGGGTGTTCGTATCGACTCTGGGGATATTGCCTACATTTCCAAGAAAGTCCGTCAGCAACTGGATGAGGCTGGATACCCAGATGCCAAAATTTACGCTTCCAATGACCTAGATGAAAATACCATCCTTAACCTCAAAATGCAACACGCTAAGATTGACGTTTGGGGGGTGGGTACCAAGCTGATTACAGCCTATGACCAGCCAGCTCTTGGAGCAGTATATAAGATTGTAGCTATCGAAGATGAAACTGGTAAGATGCGCAATACCATCAAGCTTTCAAGCAATGCTGAAAAAGTATCGACCCCAGGTAAGAAGCAAGTATGGCGTATTACTAGTCGTGAAAAAGGTAAGTCAGAAGGTGACTACATCACCTATGACGGTGTGGATGTTGCCAGCATGACAGAAATCAAAATGTTCCATCCGACATATACTTACATCAAGAAGACCGTTCGTAATTTTGATGCTGTTCCTCTCTTGGTGGACATCTTCAAAGAAGGAACATTAGTTTACAGCTTGCCTAGTTTGACTGAGATTCAGTCCTATGCTCGCAAAGAATTTGACAAGCTTTGGGATGAGTATAAACGGGTACTCAATCCGCAACATTACCCGGTAGACTTGGCGCGTGATATCTGGCAAGATAAGATGGACTTGATTGACAAGATGCGCAAGGAAGCCCTTGGCGAAGGAGAAGAAGAATGAGTTTGCAAGAGACCATTATCCAGCAACTGGGTGTCAAGCCAGTGATTGACGCCCAGGAAGAAATTCGTCGTTCGATTGACTTCTTAAAAAGATACTTGAAAAAACATCCCTTCCTTAAAACCTTTGTACTAGGGATTTCTGGGGGTCAGGATTCAACCTTGGCAGGGCGCTTGGCGCAATTAGCTATGGAAGAAATGCGAGCAGAGACAGGAGATGACAGCTACCAATTTATTGCTGTCCGCCTGCCATACGGCGTGCAAGCTGATGAAGCAGATGCTCAAAAAGCTCTTGCTTTCATCCAGCCAGATGTCAGCTTGGTTGTGAATATCAAGGAATCAGCTGATGCCATGACAGCAGCAGTTGCAGCGATAGGAAGTCCTGTTTCAGACTTTAACAAGGGAAATATCAAGGCTCGTAGTCGTATGATTGCTCAATATGCCCTTGCGGGTGCCCATAGCGGAGCGGTCATTGGAACAGATCATGCTGCGGAAAATATCACAGGTTTCTTTACTAAGTTTGGTGATGGTGGTGCAGACATTCTCCCTCTTTACCGCCTCAATAAACGCCAAGGAAAACAACTCTTGAAAGAGCTTGGCGCAGATCCAGCCCTTTATGAAAAAATCCCGACAGCAGATTTGGAAGAAGAAAAACCAGGTATTGCAGATGAAGTAGCCTTGGGAGTCACTTACAATGAAATTGATGACTACCTTGAAGGCAAAACCATCAGTCCAGAAGCCCAAGCGACTATTGAAAACTGGTGGCACAAAGGCCAACACAAACGCCACCTACCAATCACCGTATTTGATGACTTTTGGGAGTAAAAAGGTCCGGGGGACCTTTTTAGCCCGAGTCTAGAAACGGGAGAACGAGGCAGATTTGGTAACTCGAAGAGTTCGATTTCGTTGTCTCACCCCCGCAACGATGACTAGGTTTGAAAAAGCTTGGTAAAGCGCATTTCAAACCAGACAGCGACTGCGTCAAGTAACTAGATGAAAAACTTGTTTTCTAGCTGTTACTGAGTATAGTCTTTTTACCCTGAGCCTGGAAATGAGAAAGCGAGGAAGGTCCGGGGGACCTTTTTAGCTTGAGCCTTAAGCTTAGAAAGCGAGGTAACATGATGAAAGCAATCGGTACGCAAATGTTACAGACAGACCGATTAATCTTGAGAAGATTTGTGGAGAGTGATGCGGAAGCCATGTTTCAAAATTGGGCTTCGTCTGCTGAGAATCTAATCTATGTCACCTGGGATCCTCATCCTGATGTCGAGGTGACTCGGAACTCGATTCGAAATTGGGTTGCATCCTATACCAATCCCAACTATTACAAATGGGCCATTTGTCTCAAAGAAAACCCTGAGCATGTGATAGGAGATATCAGCATCATTGAAATGCACGAGGAAGATTCAAGTTGTGAAATTGGGTATGTTTTAGGGAAAAACTTTTGGGGCCGAGGTACGATGACAGAGGCCTTGAAAGCTGTGCTAGACTTCTGTTTTACTCAAGCAGGCTTTCAAAAAGTCAGAGCTCGCTACGCTAGTCTCAACCCAGCTTCAGGCCGTGTGATGGAAAAAGCGGGAATGTCTTATCTAAAAACCATTGCCAATGGTGTGGAGAGAAAAGACTACGTTGCGGACCTTATTTATTATCAGATAAGTAGGGAAGACAGGTGATTTTCTTTTCTGTAACTACCAAAGTCAGACCTTGTCTGGCTTTTTTTGTGCAAGAATTCTAAATAACCTGATTAAATTCCTATTTTCCCCTATCATTGTCCCTGTTTTTTCTTAGAGTTGGGAATTATAATAGACTTATCAAAAAAAAGAAGGGTGAAAAGATATGGATGATGTAATCTTTTTTATCAGTGTTTTTCTTGCTGGAATTCTTTCCTTCTTTTCTCCTTGTATTTTACCCTTGTTGCCAGTCTATGCAGGAGTCTTATTGGATGATAAGAATGATGCTCAGGCTTCTAGTGGAAAATTTTCAATCTCACTTGTTAGTTTATTGCGAACTTTGGCCTTTATAGCGGGGATTTCTTTTATCTTTATCTTACTGGGTTATGGAGCTGGTTTTTTAGGCAATTTGCTGTATGCTTCTTGGTTTCAGTATGTGACAGGTGCAGTTATCATTCTCTTGGGCTTACACCAGATGGAAGTCTTACATTTGCAGGGACTCTACAAGGAAAGAAGGCTACAATTAAAGAGACAAGGGCAAAAGGGTAACGGCTATAGTCAGGCATTTTTACTGGGGTTGACCTTTAGTTTTGCTTGGACGCCATGTGTAGGGCCGGTTCTGGGGTCTGTTTTGGCCTTAGCGGCTTCAGGTGGCTCAGGTGCTTGGCAGGGAGCTGGTCTCATGTTGGTTTACACGCTGGGTTTGGCGCTACCATTTTTAGTTCTAGCTCTCGCCTCCAGCTATGTTTTGAAACATTTCCGAAAACTGCATCCTTACCTCGGAATCCTCAAAAAAGTGGGTGGTTTCCTCATTATCGTGATGGGAATCTTGGTGCTTTTGGGAAATGCTTCCATTTTGACTACATTATTTGAATAGAGAGGAAAAAGAAATGAAAAAATGGCAAACATGTCTCCTTGGAGTAGGCTCAATCTGTTGTTTGGCAGCCTGTTCGGCTAAAAACATGTCAGACGAGTCTACTATGAAGGAGCAATCCAAAACAGAACAAGTTAGTTCACAAACTGCGACTAAAGGTCAGGAAGTCGCCGATTTTGAACTAACAGGTGTAGATGGTAAGACCTATCGTTTATCTGATTACAAGGGCAAGAAAGTCTATCTTAAATTCTGGGCTTCTTGGTGTTCCATCTGTCTGGCTAGCCTTCCAGATACGGACGAAATCGCTAAAGAAGCTGGTGATGACTATGTGGTCTTGACAGTGGTATCTCCTGGTCACAAGGGGGAGCAATCTGAAGCTGACTTTAAGAACTGGTACAAGGGCTTAGATTATAAAAATTTTCCAGTTCTAATTGATCCATCAGGTAAACTCTTGGAAAGTTATGGTGTTCGTTCTTACCCGACTCAAGCCTTTATAGACAAGGAAGGCAAGCTGGTCAAAACGCAACCAGGTTTTATGGATAAGGATATGATTTTAAAAGAATTGAAAGAAATGGGGTAGAGAAAGGCTATGAATGATAAAGTAAAATTGTTTGTCTTGGCAGGGGTCATTCTTCTAGCCATAACCGGTTTCTATTTTCTATTAATGCGAAATGCAGGGCAGACAGATAGCTCGCAAATTGAGAAAGCATCCGTTAGCCAAGGAGGAAAAACAGTGAAAAAAACAGAAATTAGTAAAGACGCAGACTTGCACGAAATTTATCTAGCTGGGGGATGTTTCTGGGGAGTGGAGGAATACTTCTCACGCGTTTCCGGAGTGACAGATGCCGTTTCAGGCTATGCAAATGGTAGAGGGGAAACAACCAAGTACGAATTGATTAACCAAACAGGACATGCGGAGACTGTCCATGTCACCTATGATGCTAATCAAATTTCTCTTAAAGAAATCCTGCTTCATTACTTCCGCATTATCAATCCAACCAGCAAAAATAAACAAGGAAATGATGTGGGGACCCAGTACCGTACTGGCGTTTATTACACAGATGACAAGGATTTAGAGGTGATTAACCAAGTCTTTGATGAGGTGGCTAAGAAATACGACCAACCTCTGGCAGTTGAAAAGGAAAATTTGAAGAATTTTGTGGTGGCGGAGGATTATCACCAAGACTACCTCAAGAAAAATCCAAATGGCTACTGTCATATCAATGTTAATCAGGCTGCCTATCCCGTCATTGATGCTAGCAAATATCCTAAACCAAGTGATGAGGAATTGAAAAAGACCTTGTCACCTGAGGAGTATGCCGTTACCCAGAAAAATCAAACAGAACGAGCTTTTTCAAACCGTTACTGGGATAAATTTGAATCTGGTATCTATGTGGATGTGGCAACTGGCGAACCTCTCTTTTCATCAAAGGACAAGTTTGAGTCTGGTTGTGGCTGGCCTAGTTTCACCCAACCAATTAGTCCAGATGTTGTCACCTACAAGGAAGATAAGTCCTACAATATGACGCGTATGGAAGTGAGAAGCCGAGTTGGAGATTCTCACCTTGGCCATGTCTTTACAGATGGGCCTCAGGACAAGGGTGGCTTGCGCTACTGTATCAATAGTCTCTCTATCCGCTTTATTCCCAAAGATCAAATGGAAGAAAAAGGCTACGCTTATTTACTAGATTATGTTGATTAAGAAGTCTTTCCTAAGCAGTTAGTGGAGAATTTTGCTATACTGATACTAGTAAGTGGTAAAGGAGCAGAGCATGACCTACACAATCTTAATCGTAGAAGATGAGTATCTGGTAAGACAAGGTTTGACTAAGCTGGTCAATGTAGCAGCCTACGATATGGAAATCATCGGTCAGGCTGAAAATGGAAGACAGGCTTGGGACTTGATTCAAAGGCAGGTGCCAGATATCATTTTAACTGATATCAATATGCCTCAGCTAAATGGCATCCAGTTGGCCAGTCTGGTTCGAGAAACCTATCCTCAGGTGCATCTGGTATTTTTGACGGGCTACGATGATTTTGATTATGCCTTGTCTGCTGTCAAACTCGGTGTCGATGACTATCTGCTCAAACCCTTTTCTCGTCAGGATATTGAGGAAATGTTGGGGAAAATTAAGCAAAAACTAGACAAGGAAGAAAAAGAAGAGCAGTTACAAGATTTATTGACTGATAAGTTTGAGGGAAATATTGCTCAGAAGATCCAGTCTCATCTGGCTGATAGTCAGTTTAGTTTGAAGTCTTTGGCCAGTGACTTGGGCTTTAGTCCGACTTATTTGAGTTCCTTGATTAAGAAAGAGTTGGGGCTGCCTTTTCAGGATTACCTGGTGAGAGAGCGTGTCAAACAAGCCAAGCTCTTGCTTCTGACCACGGATTTAAAGATTTATGAGATAGCCGAAAAGGTTGGTTTTGAAGATATGAACTATTTTACCCAACGCTTTAAACAGATTGCAGGTGTGACACCTCGTCAGTTTAAGAAGGGAGAAGACCGATGAAGCGTTCTTCTCTCTTAGTCAGAATGGTTATTTCCATCTTTCTGGTCTTTCTCATTCTCCTAGCTCTGGTTGGGACTTTCTATTATCAATCGAGTTCATCAGCTATTGAGGCTACTATCGAGGGCAATAGCCAAACGACCATTAGCCAAACTAGCCACTTTATTCAGTCTTATATCAAGAAATTAGAAACCACCTCTACCAGTTTGACCCAGCAGAAGGATGTGTTGGCCTATGCTGAGAATCCTAACCAAGTCCAAGCCAAGGGAATCAGAGATCTGTTTTTGACCATCTTAAAGGCTGACCAGGACTTGAAAACGGTGGTTTTGGTAACCAAGTCTGGTCAGGTCATTTCCACTGATGACAGTGTGCAGATGAAAACTTCCTCAGATATGATGGCTGAGGATTGGTACCAAAAGGCCATTCATCAGGGAGCTAAGCCAGTTTTGACCCCAGCTCGTAAATCGGATAGTCAGTGGGTTATTTCTGTCACTCAGGAACTTGTTGATGCAAAGGGAGCAAATCTTGGTGTGCTTCGATTAGATATTTCCTACGAAACTCTGGAAGCCTATCTCAACCAACTCCAGTTGGGCCAGCAGGGCTTTGCCTTTATCATCAATGAAAATCATGAATTTGTCTACCATCCTAAACGTACTGTCTATAGCTCAGCGAGTGAAATGGAGGCTATGAAACCCTACATTGAGACGGGGCAGGGCTATACGCTGGATCACCAATCCTACGTCAGTCAGGAAAAGATTGCAGGAACTGATTGGACGGTTATAGGCGTGTCTTCGTTGGAGAAGTTAGACCAGGTTCGGAGTCAACTCATGTGGACCTTGCTTGCTGCTAGTGCCTTATCTCTTCTTGCCTGTCTCTGCTTGGTGTGGTTCAGTCTCAAACGCTGGATTGCCCCTTTGAAGGACCTAAGAGAAACCATGCTGGAAATTGCTTCTGGTACACAAAATCTGCGTGCTAAGGAAGCTGGCGCCTATGAACTGAGAGAAGTGACTCGCCAGTTTAATGCTATGTTGGATCAGATTGATCAGTTGATGGCAGATGTGCGCAGGCAGGAAGAAGCAACCCGGCAGTATGAACTTCAAGCACTGTCGAGCCAGATTAACCCCCATTTCCTCTATAATACTTTGGACACTATCATCTGGATGGCTGAATTTCAGGATAGTCAGCGAGTGGTTCAGGTGACCAAGTCCTTGGCAACCTATTTCCGCTTGGCGCTCAATCAAGGAAAGGATTTGATTTCTCTTTCTGATGAAATCAATCATGTACGCCAGTACCTCTTTATCCAGAAACAACGCTATGGTGATAAGCTGGAGTATGAGATTGCTGAAGAACCTGCTTTTGGTAACCTAGTCTTACCCAAGTTGGTGTTGCAACCTCTTGTAGAAAATGCTCTTTACCATGGTATTAAGGAGAAGGAAGGTCAGGGCCATATTAAAGTTTCTGTTCAGAGACAGGATATAGGGCTTGTCATCCGCATTGAGGATGATGGTGTTGGTTTCCAAAATCCTGGTGATAGCAGTCAAAGTCAGCTCAAACGTGGAGGAGTTGGCCTTCAAAATGTCAACCAACGACTCAAACTTCATTTTGGAGACAATTACCAGATGAAGATCAATTCTGCACCCGAAAAAGGGACGACGGTTGAAATATACATTAATAAAATAGAAATAAGTTAGCTCCCAGTCTATTCTGGGAGTTTTGCTTTTAAAATTCAGAATGATTAGTTGGCCTTGATAAAATCAGTAAAAAAAGATATGATAGATAGTGACAAAAGAGGTATCAAGTATGAAGGAAAAAGACATTCAAAGAGCAACAAGCCAGATTGTAGAAGATGTAATAGAAAAGTCTAATTTGAAGCAAGGAGCTATCTTTGTTTTGGGCCTTTCTTCTAGTGAGGTGATAGGTGGTCAGATTGGTAAGGAATCCAGTCAAGAAATTGGGGAAATCATTGTGAAGACCATCCTAGATATCCTAGAGGAAAAAGGAATTCATCTAGCTGTTCAAGGTTGTGAACATGTCAATCGAGCCCTCGTTGTTGAACGTCAGCTGGCAGAGCAGTTTGGTCTAGAAATCGTCAGTGTCCTTCCTACACTTCATGCAGGAGGTTCGGGTCAATTGGCAGCCTTCAAGTTTATGAAGGATCCAGTTGAGGTTGAATTTATCAAGGCCCATGCTGGATTAGATATCGGAGATACCGCAATTGGCATGCATGTCAAGCATGTTCAGGTTCCGATTCGCCCTCTTTTGAGAGAAATTGGGCATGCCCATGTAACGGCTCTAGCTAGTCGTCCAAAATTAATTGGAGGTGCGCGTGCGCAGTATCCACAAGATTCTATCAGAAAGTCATAAAATCATTTTATAGTAACAGAAGAAAAGCAAAAGACAGAGGAAACAACGGTATAGATACCATGACTTCCTCTGTTCTTTTTTGTTGTATTTTTGTGTAAAGTACTCCAAATAAGACCAGTTTTTACAAGAAGAAGGGGTACTATCTGATGGAGAATTGCCAAAAAGTAGAAAAAAGAAACTTAGAGAAGATTTTCCGTTATAGAAATCAGTAAACAAAGCTGGATTTAGCTGTTCTAGGTCGGCTTTTTTGTGCTATACTTAAGGTATGCATAGAAAAACAGTGATTGATTTTAGGGCTTTGGGGGAGAGATACACCTTCACTCAGCCTATCAAAGAGTTAAAAACGAGAGATTTAGCAGAAGTGGCAGACCTGCTGGCACAGGTGGAAAGCTACCAAGAGCAAGGTTATTATGTCGTGGGCTACGTCAGTTACGAGGCTGCACCTGCATTTGAGGAGAAATTAGCAGTTCATAAAGCTCCTTTACTGGCAGAGTATCTGTTATATTTTACAGTTCATGATAGGGTGGAAAGATCTCCTATTCCTCTGACTTATGAGGAAGTAGATCTGCCTTCAAAGTGGCAGGAAGTAACGTCTGAAGCAGACTATGAAAAAGCTATTTCCCAGATTCACCATCATTTGCGTCAGGGTGACACCTACCAGGTCAACTACACTGTCCAACTCAAGCAGGACTTAAGTGCCAATCCTTTTGCCATCTACAATCGTATGGTGGTAGAGCAGGAGGCGGGCTACAATGCCTATGTTGAACACGATGAGATGGCAGTGATTTCCATGAGCCCAGAGCTCTTTTTTGAGCAAAATGACCGGGAATTAACGACTCGCCCAATGAAGGGAACAACCCAGCGGGGAGTGACTAACCAAGAAGATTTAGAACAGGCTAGCTGGCTAGAACAGGATCCTAAAAATCGCTCTGAAAATATGATGATTGTGGATCTCTTGCGAAATGATATGAACCGTATTTCTGAAGTTGGAAGTGAGCATGTGGAGCGTCTGTGCCAAGTGGAGCAGTATTCAACTGTTTGGCAGATGACTTCAACCATCAAGAGTCAGTTACGATTGGATGTGGACTTGGTTGCTATTTTTCGCTCTCTCTTTCCTTGTGGATCCATAACGGGAGCTCCGAAAATTGCGACCATGGAAATCATCAAGGACTTGGAGCCCCAACCTAGAGGAGTTTACTGTGGAACGATTGGTCTCTTACTTCCAAATGGGCGACGAATTTTCAATGTCGCCATTCGGACTATCCAACTGCATCAAGGGAAAGCCATCTATGGAGTTGGCGGAGGGATTACATGGGATAGTACTTGGGAGTCTGAATACCGTGAGGTTCATCAAAAGGCGGCTGTACTCTATCGTAAACAAGCACGTTTCAAACTGATTTCAACTGGGAAAATCAGCCAAAAACAATTGCAGTTTGAAGATCAACATCTGGAAAGATTGACAAAAGCGAGTCGTTATTTTGCCTATCCTTTTGATCCAGAAGAACTGGGACAAAAGATAGAGGAAGAGTGCCGAGTTTGTAATGTTAATCAAGACTACCGTTTGCGAATTACCCTCAGCAAGTCTGGAGAGATAGAACTCAGTCGTCAAGTATTAACACCCCTTAGTCCTAGTTTCTGTCAGGCTCAACTTTGTCTGCAAGAAGCTGATTTGCGGCAAGCATTTACCTACTTCAAAACCACTCACAGACCACATTTAAGCCTAGGTAAACAGGAAATCATTTACCATAATGCAGCAGGAGAACTACTTGAGACCTCTATTGGAAATCTGGTCTTAAAAATTAATGGTAAACTCTACACACCGCCTACCAGTCTAGGAATTTTACCAGGAATCTACCGCCAGCATTTGCTGGAAAGAGGACTGGTAGATGAAAAAGTCTTGACTTTAAAAGACCTAGCTCAGGCGGAGGCTATCTATGGCTGTAATGCAGTCAGAGGCTTGTATGAGTTGGAAGTGATATAACTATGGATTTTTCAATTAAGTTTTAGATTTATTTGTTAATATTTAATATTTGATTTGAAAGCAAAATTAAATATATGGTATACTATAAGTATAAATCAATAAAAATAATGGAGATTTTTATGAAAAAATCAAAAAAAATTTTAGTAACCAGCTTAGCAACTGCTACACTGGGACTTATTTCATTTGCGGATACAACTGGAGACTTTCCTTTTTCGGCTCAGCATGTTTCTGCTCAAGAAAAGGATGCATCTAAAAATGGTAAGGTTGTAAAAGAGAATACAACTTCGGCATCAAATCAAGCTGAAAAATCAAAAACACCAGCGCAAAATCCTGCTGAGAAACCAAAAACACCAGCACCGAAACCAGAACCAAAACCAGCGCCAAAGCCAGCTGAGAAACCGAAAACACCAGCTCAAAAACCTGCTGAGAAACCTAAAAATACAAGTCCTAAAGAGGATAAGTCCAAATCTACAGCTCAGTCTGGTTGGGTAGGCTCATCGTACTATGAAAATGGTACTAAAGTTACTAATAAGTGGATTTTTGATAAAAAAGCTAATTCTTATTTCTATCTAAATGCTTCGGGAAACTATGTCCAAAATGCTTGGGTAGGCAATTACTATCTTAAATCAGATGGAAAGATGGCTAAGAGTGAATGGATTTATGATAAAAACTATGGATCCTATTATTATCTAACCGCAGAAGGTAGCTACGCTCGAAACGCATGGGTAGGTAATTACTATCTCAAATCAAATGGGAAGAGAGCTAAAAATGAATGGATTTATGACAATAACTATGGGTCATACTATTATTTAACAGTAGAAGGCAGCTACGCTCGCAACACATGGGTAGGCAATTACTATCTTAAATCAGATGGTAAGATGGCTAAAGCTGAGTGGATTTATGACAAAAACTATGGATCCTATTATTATCTAACAGCAGAAGGAAGCTACGCTCGCAACAAATGGGTAGGTAATTACTATCTAAAATCAGATGGTAAGATGGCCAAAAATGAATGGGTAGATGGTGGTCGTTATTATGTAGGAGACGATGGTGTGTGGCAACCAAAACCAGCGCCAAAGCCAGCACCAAAACCAGCTGAGAAATCGAAAACACCAGCACCGAAACCAGCACCAAAACCAGCTGAGAAACCGAAAACACCAGCACCGAAACCAGCTGAGAAACCGAAAACGCCAGCACAAAAACCTGCTGAGAAACCAAAAACACCAACACAAAAACCTGCTGAGAAACCGAAAACGCCAGCACAAAAACCTGCTGAGAAACCAAAAATACCAGCACAAAAACCTGCTGAGAAACCGAAAACACCAGCACAAAAACCTGCTGAAAAAGCTAAAGAAACAACTCCTAAACAGGATAAATCACAATCTAAAGTTCAGTCTGGCTGGGTAGGAAATTACTACCTCAAATCAGATGGAAAGAGAGCTAAAAATGAATGGGTAGATGGTGGTCGTTATTATGTTGATTCTGATGGAAAAAAGGTTAAAAGTGACTGGATTTATGATAAAAACTATGGTTCATATTATTATCTAACAGCAGAAGGCAGCTACGCTCGCAACAAATGGGTAGGAATTTATTACCTCAAATCAGATGGAAAGATGGCCAAGAATGAATGGGTAGATGGTGGCCGTTACTATGTTGAATCAGATGGTAAAATGGCTAGTGACAAATGGGTAGATGGTGGTCGTTACTATGTAGGATACGATGGTGTGTGGCAACCAAAACCAGCAGCTGGGAATCAATATACGGCAGCTTTAAAGACAGCAAAAAGCTATAATTCGTCTTCACATATGTCAAAAAAAGCTCTCTATGACCAGTTAACATCACAGGTTACTCATGGTTTTTCAAGTTCAGCAGCGCAGTATGCCATCAATCACTTGAACGTAGATTACAAAGAAAATGCCTTAGTTCAAGCAAGAAAATATCGAAAATATAGAAATTTATCAAAAACGGAAATTTATGAGATGCTAACTTCTCCTTGGATTGACAAATTTACCAAAGAAGAAGCAAACTATGCCATTCAAAAACTAGATTTAACACCTGAAGGAAGCTCTGCCCGCAATAAATGGGTAGGATACTATTATTATAAATCAGATGGAAAGATGGCCAAGAATGAATGGGTAGATGGTGGCCGTTACTACGTTGAATCAGATGGTAAAATGGCTAGGGACAAATGGGTAGATGGTGGCCGTTACTATGTAGGATACGATGGTGTGTGGCAACCAAAACCAGCAGACGGGAATCAATATACAGCAGCTTTAAAGACAGCAAAAAGCTATAATTCGTCTTCACATATGTCAAAAAAAGCTCTCTATGACCAGTTAACATCACAGGTTACTCATGGTTTTTCAAGTTCAGCAGCGCAGTATGCCATCGATCACTTGAACGTAGATTACAAAGAAAATGCCTTAGTTCAAGCAAGAAAATATCGAAAATATAGAAATTTATCAAAAACGGAAATTTATGACAGGCTAACTTCTCCTTGGATTGACAAATTTACCAAAGAAGAAGCAAACTATGCCATTCAAAAACTAGGGGATAAATAGTTATTAATTATTAGATGTAACTTTTATCATGCAAACCTTTGCACAAAAGAGACGATTTTGTTATACTATATCTGTAAGCATTTTCAATTAAAAAGGAGAAGACGATGAGTCAAAAGATTATTGGGATTGACCTTGGTGGAACATCTATCAAGTTTGCGATTTTAACTCAAGAAGGAGAAATCCAAGAAAAATGGTCTATCAAGACCAACATTTTGGACGAAGGAAGCCATATTGTAGATGATATGATTGAGTCTATTCAGCATCGTTTGGACTTGCTTGGATTGTCAGCTAAGGATTTCCGAGGGATTGGGATGGGATCACCTGGTGTGGTTGACCGTGAAAAAGGAACTGTTATCGGTGCCTACAACCTCAACTGGAAAACCCTTCAACCAATTAAAGAAAAGATTGAAAAAGCCTTGGGTATTCCATTCTTCATCGATAATGATGCCAACGTAGCTGCTCTTGGTGAGCGCTGGATGGGTGCTGGTGAAAACCAACCAGACGTTGTCTTTATGACACTTGGTACAGGTGTTGGTGGCGGTATCGTGGCAGAAGGCAAATTGCTTCACGGTGTCGCTGGTGCGGCAGGAGAACTTGGTCATATCACTGTTGACTTTGACCAACCAATCGCATGTACCTGTGGTAAAAAAGGCTGTTTGGAGACAGTTGCTTCTGCAACAGGGATTGTCAACTTGACTCGTCGTTATGCAGATGAATACGAAGGCGATGCAACCTTGAAACGCTTGATAGACGACGGTGAAGAAGTAACAGCAAAAACTGTTTTTGACCTTGCAAAAGAAGGGGACGACCTTGCTTTGATCGTTTACCGTAACTTCTCACGTTACTTGGGTATCGCGTGTGCTAACATAGGATCAATCCTAAACCCATCAACAATCGTTATCGGTGGTGGGGTATCAGCTGCGGGAGAATTCCTCCTCCAAGGCGTGCAAAAGGTTTATGATGAAAATACCTTCCCTCAAGTACGCACAACAACTAAATTGGCTCTTGCAACTCTAGGAAATGACGCTGGAGTTATCGGAGCAGCATCACTTGTATTGCAATAAAATAATAAAAAGGGGAAAAACACTACTTTAAAGCCAGTGATTTTCCTCCTTTCTTTTTTTATGCTATACTAGTTAGGACAATAAATGAGGTGAGAGTAAATGACAAAAGCAGATACGATTTTTAAAGAGAATATTGAACGAATCCTCAAAGACGGTGTCTTTTCTGAGCAGGCTCGTCCCAAGTACAAGGATGGGACCGTTGCCAATTCCAAGTACGTAACGGGTGCCTTTGCGGAGTATGACTTGGCCAAGGGGGAATTCCCCATTACAACCTTGCGTCCCATTGCGATTAAATCAGCTATCAAGGAAGTACTTTGGATCTACCAGGATCAGTCTAATAGCTTAGAAGTGCTAAATAGCAAGTACAATGTTCACTATTGGAATGACTGGGCAGTGGGAGATACGGGAACCATTGGTGAACGCTACGGTGCGGTCGTTAAGAAACACGATATCATTAATAAGATTCTCAAGCAGTTGGAAGCCAATCCCTGGAACCGTCGCAATATCATCTCACTCTGGGATTACCAAGCATTTGAGGAGACAGACGGCCTCCTTCCATGCGCCTTTCAGACTATGTTTGATGTCCGTCGAGTAGATGGGGAAATCTATCTGGATGCGACCTTGACCCAGCGCTCTAATGATATGCTGGTGGCTCACCACATTAACGCTATGCAGTATGTGGCTCTTCAGATGATGATTGCCAAGCATTTTGGCTGGAAGGTTGGGAAGTTCTTCTACTTTATCAACAACCTTCATATCTATGATAATCAGTTTGAACAAGCTCAGGAATTGCTTCGTCGTGAGCCGTCAAACTGCCAACCTCACTTGATCTTGAATGTGCCAGATGGGACCAATTTCTTTGATATCAAAGCGGAAGACTTTGAGTTGGTTGACTATGATCCGGTTAAGCCGCAGCTGAAGTTTGATTTGGCTATTTAATACTCTTAGAAAATCTCTTCAAACCACATCAGCTTCGCCTTACCGTAGGTATGGTGACTGACTTCGTCAGTTCTATCCACAACCTCAAAACAGTGTTTTGAGCTGACTTCGTCAGTCTTATCTACAACCTCAAAGCAGTGCTTTGAGTAACCTGCGGCTAGCTTCCTAGTTTGTTCTTTGGTTTTCATTGAGTATAAAAGAAAATAAAAAGAAGTTGAGAAATCTCAACTTCTTTTGTTATGTGACTATTAGTCCGTCTCGCTCCGTAAGGTGCGAGACAAATAAACCACCCGCTATGCGGGTGCGCGACGAAGGTTATACCAAAAAAACTCCAAACGCGATACAATAAAGGTGTTCAAGCCAATTGTAAAGCGAAAGGAGAAAAATATGGCACAAAAGGCACATAGTTTATCACACACAAAGTGGATGTGTAAATATCACATTGTGTTCACCCCTAAGTATAGACGAAAAATCATTTATAATC